>JBQCCU010000303.1:0-6146 GCA_051961935.1 Amnibacterium sp.
GGCCCCGTTCGAGGTCGGGGACCACGAGGACCGCGCCGCTGCCAGTGAGCGCCCCGGCGTCGAACGCGCCCGTGGTGACGCCGAGGAACGGGATGCCGGCCGCCTCCGCGGCGACACCGTCGCTCGGCGTGTCGCCGACGATCGCGAGCGCGTGCCCGTCGAGCTCGCTGCGGGCGCGGCGGGCGAGGTCCGCCCGCACGGGGGTGGCCTCGCCGGTGAACCAGAGGCTCGCGTCGAACCGCCCGGCCTCGAGCCCGGCGCTCGCGAACTTCGCGCGGATGCGGGCGGGCGAGTTCCCGGTGAGGAGGCCGTTGCGCCAGCCGGCGCCGGAGACCGCGGCCAGCGCCTCGTCGACGGCGGGCGCCTTCCGGCGGGCCGCGTCACCGGTGTACGCGCCGGCCGAGAGCTCGTCGAGGCGCTCCCGCACCGCCGGCAGCAGCTCGGCGCCGAGCCCCAGGTCCGCGAGGCGCTCCGTGAGGATCTGCGCATCCGTCTTGCCGTGCTCGTTCGGCTTCCGGCCGCTCGGCGCCACGCCGGTCACCTCCGTGATCGCGCGGTCGTAGAGCCGGCCGGCGCTCGCCGAGTTCAGCAGCAGCGTCCCGTCCACGTCCCAGAGCACGACCTTCACGATCCGAGGCTCGCAGGCCGCGCAGCGGATCGCGAAATCGGCGTCAGGATGGAACGCCATGCCCTCCGCCCTGCCGCTCGCCGATCCCGCGCCCGAGGACGGGCTGCTCCCGGCGTCCGTGCTCGCGGGCGCCGCGGATCGCCGCCTCGGGGTCTACCTGCACGTCCCCTTCTGCCGGGTCCGCTGCGGCTACTGCGACTTCAACACGTACACGGCGGACGAGCTGCGCGGGGCGAGGCGGGCGGACTTCGCCGGTCAGGCGATCGAGGAGGTGCGCTTCGCGGGCCGCGTGCTCGACGCCGCGGGGCTGCCGCCCCGGCCCGCCTCGACCGTGTTCTTCGGCGGCGGCACCCCGACGATGCTGCCCGTCGCCGACCTCGCCGCGATGCTCGCCGCCGTGGGGGACTCGGTGGGGCTCGCCCCCGGCGCCGTGGTGACCACCGTGGCGAACCCCGACTCCGTCGACGCGGCCGGCCTGGCGGCGCTCGCCGAGGCGGGCTTCACGCGCGTGTCGTTCGGGATGCAGTCGGCGGTGCCCGCCGTGCTCGCCACCCTCGACCGCACCCACGACCCGGAGCGCATCCCGCTCGTCGTCGGCTGGGCGCGCGACGCCGGGCTCCAGGTGAGCCTCGACCTGATCTACGGCACGCCGGGGGAGTCCCTCGACGACTGGCGCACGAGCCTCACGACCGCGATCGCCGAGGCGCCGGACCACGTCTCCGCCTACGCGCTGATCGTCGAGGACGGCACCGCGCTCGCCCGCCGCATCCGCTCGGGCGCGCTGCCCGCGCCCGACGACGACCTGCAGGCCGAGCAGTACGACCTCGCCGACGAGCTGCTCGAGGCCGCCGGCTACCGGTGGTACGAGGTGAGCAACTGGGCGCGGTCGGTGGATCACCGGTCACGCCACAACCTCGCCTACTGGACGGGTGAGGACTGGTGGGGCGTCGGACCCGGCGCCCACAGCCACGTCGGCGGCGTGCGCTGGTGGAACGTGAAGCATCCCGCCGCGTACGGGGCACGCATCGCCGCGGGCCGGTCGCCCGCCGCGGGCCGGGAGACCCTCGACGAGGAGGCACGGGCGCTGGAGCGCGTGCTGCTCGAGTCGCGGCTGGCGGACGGGATGCCCATGGACCGGCTCGCCCCGGTGGGCCGCTCCGCGGTGGCGGGACTCATCGCGGACGGGCTGATCGACGGCCGGGCGGCGCTCACCGGCCGCGTGGTGCTCACGCGGCCGGGGCGCCTGCTGGCGGACGCCGTCGTCCGCCGCCTCACGTCGGCCTGACGGCCGACGTGCCTACTGCTTGATGAACTGGATCGCGAGCGGGTAGCGGTACATCTCGCCCTTGTTCGCGGCGATCGCGGCGATGATCGAGAAGACCACCACGACCACCCAGATCGCCACCGAGATGAGCGTCTGGACGATCGCCCACAGGCCGAACGTCACGATCGACAGGATGATGCCGAGGACGAAGTTCGCCACCTGCGCGGCGACCATGGTGATCTGGAAGTTCAGCGCCGTGCGGGAGTGCTCCCGCACGAACGTGCTGCGGTCCTTCAGCACCAGGTAGCCGATCAGCGGCGAGATGAAGCTGATGATGATGCCGCCGACGTGGATCAGCGTGGCCCAGAGGCGTTCGTCGCTCTGGCTGAGCGGCTGCGGCGCCACGTAGGCGGGAGGGGTGTTCTGGGTCATTTCGGGCGCTCCTTGCATAGGTGGGGAGGGATTCACTTCACGAGGTCGAGCCGCAGGGGGTCTCGGAAGCCGCCGCCGCGGCGCGCACGGACCGCCGCCACGACCGACACGGCGAGGTCGAAGAGGGTGACGAGCGACTGGAACAGCAGGAAGACGGCGAAGAAGCCGACGCCGACCGACGCGCGCCCCTGGTTCACGAACAGGATCGCGAGCAGCACGCCGGCGCCCTGGAGCAGCAGCGTGACGACGACCCAGGTGAGCTGGAAGTTCAGCGCCCTGCGGGCCTCGTCCCGCCGCCACGCCTGCTCGGGGCGGCGGGAGGCGAGCAGCAGGGCGAGGGAGGGCAGCAGCGCCACGAGCACCACGAGGTTCGCGGACAGGCCGCCGACGGCCAGCACGCCGCCCGCGGCGTGCGTCGCCACGGCGAGGAAGGTGTCGCTGCTCGGAACGGGCCGGGGAGGCAGGGCGATCCCGTACGCCGGCCGGGCACGGCCGTCTCGGTCGCTCATCTGCGCCTCCGACACCCCTCTTCCGGATGCTTCCGTCCGCCGCCGACGCGCCGAGACGCGCGGATCCGCTCCATTGTCGGATGTCGCTCAGGTTATCAACAGGCCCTTGTGGAACTCCAGCATCGCCGGGCGCGCCGCGCCCCTGTGCTCCGCGCCGATCGTCGGTAGAATTAGCAGTCGATTCGATCGAGTGCCAGTGACGTGAGGAGGCGGGATGGTCTCGGAACGAGGGCTCGAGGTCCTGCGCGTCATCGTGCAGGACTACGTGGCGTCCCGGGAGCCCGTCGGCTCGAAGACGATCGTCGACCGCTACGGCTTCGGGGTCTCCGCCGCGACCATCCGCAACGACATGGCCGCGCTCGAGGAGGACGGCCTGATCGCCGCGCCGCACACCTCGTCCGGCCGGGTGCCCACCGACAAGGGCTACCGGATGTTCGTCGACCACCTCGCGGAGATCCGGCCGATGAGCCCCGCGCAGCGGCACGCCATCCAGACCTTCCTCGGCGAGGGCGCCGACCTCGACGACGTGCTGTCCCGCACGGTGCGGATGCTCGCGCAGCTGACGAACCAGGTCGCGCTCGTGCAGGTGCCCGTGCTGCCGCGCTCGCGGGTGCGCCACGTGGAGCTCGTGCCGCTCGGGGTGGCCCGCCTGCTCGTCGTGCTCATCACGGACGCCGGGCACGTGGACCAGCGCACCGTCGAGGTGCCGCACGAGTCGGTGCCGCTCGACGAGGAGGCCCTCGCCGACCTCAGGGCGCGCATCAACACGGCGCTCGTCGGCCGGCTGCTCGCCGAGACCCCGCCGCTCCTCGGCGGCCTGGCCGAGGCGGTGCCGCCGGCGCGACGCGGCGTGCTGCAGCGCATCGCCGACGTGATCGCCGCCCAGGTCGACGACCGCCGGCAGGACCGGCTGGTGATGGCGGGCGCCGCGAACCTCGCGCGGACCGAGAAGGACTTCCCCGGGAGCATCCTCCCGGTGCTCGAGGCGATCGAGGAGCAGGTGGTGCTGCTGCGCCTGTTCAGCGAGATGGAGCTGGACGCCCGCGGCGTCTCGGTCTCCATCGGGCGCGAGAACGCCTCCCTCGGGCTCGGCGAGGCGTCGATCCTCGCGGGCGGCTACCGGTCACCGGCGGGCGCCCTCGGGCACATCGGTGTGCTGGGGCCGACCAGAATGGACTACTCCGGCAACATCGCCGCCGTCCGTGCCGTCGCGCGGTACCTCTCCAAGCTCCTCGGCGACGACTGACATCCGTCCGGTGCATCCGGACTCGAGACTCGACCGCCCGCGGGCGGGATCGGAAGGGCCACTGTGGCTGACCACTACGAAGTGCTGGGCGTCGAGCGCGACGCCTCGCCGGAGGAGATCAAGCGGGCCTACCGACGCCTCGCCCGCCAGCTCCACCCCGACGTGAACCCCGGGCCGGATGCGGCCGAGCGGTTCAAGGACGTCACCCACGCCTACGACGTGCTCTCCGACCCCCGGCAGCGGCAGGAGTACGACATGGGCGGCCAGGGCGGCATGCCCGGCGGGTTCGGCTTCGGCGACATCTTCGAGACGTTCTTCGGCCAGGGCGGCCGCACCGGCCCCAAGTCGCGGCAGGAGCGCGGCCAGGACGCGCTGCTCCGCGTCGAGGTGGACCTCGAGGACGTCGTCTTCGGCACCCACCGGGACCTGGAGATCGACACGGCGGTGCTCTGCGACGTCTGCCACGGCTCCTGCGTGCAGCCCGGCACGTCCCTGGCCACCTGCGACATCTGCCACGGCACCGGGCAGATCCAGCGCGCGGTCCGCTCCCTGCTCGGCAACGTGATGACCTCGACCCCCTGCTCCGTCTGCCGCGGCTACGGCACGGTCATCCCGCACCCGTGCGTGAACTGCGCCGGGCAGGGCCGTGTGCGGGCGCGCACCACCATCCCGGTCGACATCCCCGCCGGCGTCGAGACCGGCCTGCGCCTCCAGCTCGCCGGGATGGGCGAGGTGGGCCCTGCCGGCGGCCCCAACGGCGACCTCTACCTCGAGGTCAAGGTGCGGCACCACGACACCTTCAGCAGGGCGGGTGACGACCTGCTCGCGACGCTCGAGGTGCAGATGTCGGACGCGATCCTCGGCACCACCGCGACGCTCGAGTCGCTCGACGGGCCGGTCGAGATCGACATCCGCCCCGGCGTGCAGAGCGCCGAGGTGATCACGGTGCAGGGGCGCGGCATCACCCGCCTGCGCGGCTCGGGCCGCGGCGACCTGCGCATCGGCGTGCAGGTCGTCACGCCGACGAAGCTCGACGGCAAGGAGCGGGAGCTCATCCGCTCCTTCGCCGGGCACCGCAAGCCGAAGCCCCCGCAGTTCGCCCACTTCCAGCAGGGCCTGTTCAACAAGCTGCGCGACCGGTTCCTCGGCGTCTGAGCCGGCCGTGGCGCACTTCTACCTGAGCGACGAGGTGACGGGCGCCGGGGTCGGCGACCGGGTGCGGCTCACCGGGGACGAGGGGCGGCACGCCGCCCTCGTCGCGCGGATGCGGGTGGGCGAGCGCACGACCGTCGGGGACGGGCGGGGCCGGGTCGCGACGGCGGAGGCCGTCGCGGTCGGCAAGGACGCGGTCGAGCTCTCGGTCGTGGAGCTCGCCGAGACTCCCGAGCCGCGGCCCGCGATCACGCTCGTGCAGGCGCTCGCGAAGGGCGGCCGCGACGAGCTGGCGATCCAGGCCGCGACGGAGCTCGGGGTCGCGGCCGTCGTCCCGTGGCAGGCGGCCCGCAGCGTCACCCGCTGGGAGGGCAGGAAGGTGCAGACCGGTGTCGCCCGCTGGTCGGGCATCGTGCGGGAGGCGAGCAAGCAGGCGATGCGGCCGTGGGCCGCGACGGTCCTGCCGCTCGTCACGACCGCAGAGGTGGCGGCGCTCGCCGCTCGCACCTCGACGGTGGTGCTCGAGCCGGACGCGTCAGAGCGCCTCGTGGACGCGGTCGCGCGGGGGCTCGACGAGCTCGTGCTCGTGGTCGGGCCCGAGGGCGGGATCGCGCCGGAGGAGCTCGCGCGGCTGACCGCGGCCGGCGCCGTCACCGCCCGGATGGGCCCGACGGTGCTCCGCACGTCGACGGCGGGCCCCGCGGCGCTCGCGGCCCTCGCGGCGCGCCTCGACCTCTGGCCCTAGCGAGCATCCCTTCCCCTCCGTGGCTTGCCACTTCTCGCCCTCCAAGGAGCCCTTAGAGGGCGGATGGTGGCAAGTCGCGTGGCTGAAGCGGCCTCACTCCCACTCGATCGTGCCGGGGGGCTTGCTCGTCACGTCGAGCACCACGCGGTTCACGCCCGCGACCTCGGTGG
>JBQCCU010000304.1:0-10905 GCA_051961935.1 Amnibacterium sp.
AAGTCCGCGGGGGCGCCCGTTCGATGGGGGCCGACCACGCCGATCGGGAACGGCATGTGCTCGAAGTCGGGCACGATCGCGAGCACCGCGTCGGCGTCGGGGAGGCGGATCGCGAGCCACCCCGGGCCGTTGTCGGCCCACTGCGCGTCGACGACGTCCTCGCCGTCGATCCGGAGCGAGGCGACGGCGGCCGCCAGGTCCTCGGCACCGGGTTCGCCCGACCGGATGAGCGGCGGCGCGGCGAGCGCGAATCCGTCCCCGGTCCGGCGCAGGTCGATGAGCCCCACCCCGAACTCCTGCACGAGCCGGTCGCACGGGAAGCCGGTGTGGTCGGCCCAGGCGGACGCGGATCCGAGGGTCGGGTGCCCGGCGAAGGGCAGCTCCTCCTCCGGCGTGAAGATCCGCAGCCGGTAGTCCGCGTGCTCGTTCACCGGGCGCAGCACGAAGGTCGTCTCGGAGAGGTTCGTCCAGCGGGCGAACTCCCGCATCGTCGCGTCGTCGAGGTCGTCCGCCTCGAGCACCACGGCCACCGGGTTGCCGCCGAGGGGGCTGCCCGGGAAGACGTCGACCTGTCGGAACGGGTGCGTCGACACGGAGGGTCAGGCCCCCGGGACGATCGCGCGGTGGCGCTGCTGCACCGCCTGCGGCCCGTACGGGTACACCTCCGTGCGCGGCGTGCTCGCCTCGCTGAGGCGGGCGAGCTGGGCGTCGTCGAGGGCGAGGTCGACCGCGGCGAGGTTCTGCTGCAGCTGCTCGACGCTGCGGGCGCCGAGGATCGTGCTCGTCACCGCGGGCTGCGCGTCCAGCCACGCGAGGGCGACGGCCGCCTGCGTGGAGCCCGTGGCCTCCGCGACCTCCTTCACGGCGTCGAGCACCCGCCAGGTGTGCTCGTCCTCGTTGCGGGGGCCGTAGGCCTCCATGCCGCGGTCGGGGTTGACGCCGAGGCGGGTGGCACCGGTCGGCACCGAGTCGCGCTGGTACTTGCCGGTGAGCCAGCCGCCCGCGAGCGGGGACCACGGCAGCAGGCCGACGGCCTGGTCGAGGGCCGCGGGCACGATCTCGTGCTCGATGCCCCGGACGAGCAGGCTGTACTGCGGCTGCAGGGTCACGGGCGGGGCCCAGCCGTGCACCTTCGCGATCCAGGCGGCCTTGGTGAGCTGCCAGCCGGTGAAGTTCGAGAACCCGTATGCGCCGATCTTGCCCGCGGTGATCGCGTCGTCGAGGAAGCGGAGCGTCTCCTCGAGCGGGGTCAGGGCGTCGAACGCGTGGATCTGGTACAGGTCGACGAACTCCACGCCGAGCCGGGCGAGGCTCGAGTCGAGGGCGTCGCGGAGGTGGCGGCGGGAGGCGCCGTGGTCGTTCGCCCCGGGTCCCATCGGGAAGCGGCCCTTCGTCGCGATCACGAGCTGCTCGGCGTCGGTCGGATGCGCGGCGAGCCACCGGCCGATGACCTGCTCGGAGATCCCCTTCGAGTAGACGTCGGCCGTGTCGAGGAAGTTGCCGCCCGCCTCGATGTACGCCTCGAGGATCGCGCCCGAGGTCTCCTCGTCCGCCTCGTCGCCGAAGGTCATGGTGCCGAGGCACTGCACCGAGACGACCGTGCCCGTGTTGCCGAGAGTCCGATACCGCATGACGCTCAGTCTGCCGATCCCTCGCTGGACGGCGGCCGGGTCAGGGCAGCCGGCCGGCGCCCGGCGCGGGCGTGACCCGGAAGGACGCCGGTTCGCGGTAGCCGCGCTCGGCGAAGGCGGCCGCCACGGCGTCGGCGAGCGCGTCCGCCTCCGCGGCGGGCAGCAGCGCGATGGCGGAGCCGCCGAACCCGCCGCCCGTCATCCGCGCGCCGACGGCCCCTCGATCGCGGGCGACCTCCACCACGGTGTCGAGCTCGGGCACGCTGATCTCGAAGTCGTCGCGCATCGACGCGTGGCTCTCGTACATGAGCCGTCCGAACGCGGCGGTGTCGTGGGCCTTCCGCGCCTCGACGCTCCTCAGCACCCGGTCGTCCTCGGTGACGATGTGCCGCACGCGGCGGAAGGTGACGGGGTCGAGCCGCCGCTGCGCGTCGGGCAGGTCGGTGAGGGCGACGTCGCGGAGGGCCGGCACGCCGAGCTCCTTTGCGGCGCGCTCGCACGCCTCGCGCCGGTCGCGGTAGCCGCCGGTGGCGTGCGCGTGCTCGACCCTCGTGTCGACGACGAGGAGCGCGAGCCCCGCGGCGGCGAAGCCGAGGGGCACCTGCTCCACCTCGATCGTGCGGCAGTCGAGGAACACGGCCGCGTCGGCCTCGCCGAAGACGCTGGCCGCCTGGTCCATGATCCCGGTCGGGGCGCCGACGACCACGTTCTCGGCGCGGCGGCCGATCCGGGCGAGGGCCGCGCGATCCGCGCCCACCTGCCACAGATCGTTCAGGGCGACGGCGGTGGCCATCTCGATGGCGGCCGAGGACGAGAGCCCCGCCCCGACGGGCACGTCGGAGTCGACGGCGAGGTCGAACCCGCGGACCCGCGCGAGGTCGGTGCCCGCCTCGCCGAAGGCCCACACGACGCCGAACGGGTAGGCGGACCAGCCGGCGAAGTCGCGGCCGGCGATGTCGTCGAGCGTCGTCTCGACGGGCTCGCCGTCGTCGAAGGTGGAGGCGATGCGCACGCGGCGGTCGTCGCGGAGCGCGACGGCGACGACGGCCGCCCGGTCGATCGCGAAGGGGAGCACGTAGCCGTCGTTGTAGTCGGTGTGCTCGCCGATGAGGTTCACCCGGCCCGGCGCCCGCCACAGCCCGTCCGGCGCGCCGCCGAAGCGCTTCCGGAAGAGGGCCTCGGCCCGCTCCCCGCCGGTCACGGGCGGTGCTCCGCGTCGGCGCGGGCGAGGGCCTCGCGCAGCCGCTCGGCGGTCTGCTCGGGCACGAGGTCGCCGATCCAGGCCCCCATCGCCGCCTCGCTGCCGGCGAGGTACTTGAGACGCGCCTCTGCGCGCCGCGGCGACGTGATCTGCAGCATCATCCGCACCTCGTCGCGGTGGGTGTGCACCGGCGCCTGGTGCCAGGCGGCGATGTACGGGGTCGGGGTGTCGTAGAGGGCGTCGACGGCCCGGATGAGGCGCAGCACCACGACCGCCAGCTCGTCCTTCTCCGCCTCCGTCAGCGCGGCGAAGTCGGGCACGTGCCGGTGCGGGAGCAGGTGCAGCTCGACCGGCCACCGGGCCGCGAACGGCACGAACGCGGTGAACGAGTCGGACCGGAGCACGACGCGCTCCCCCGCCTGCTCGAACGCGAGGATGTCGGCGAAGATGTCGCCGTCGTACGCGTCGATGGTCTCGAGCAGCCGGCTGGTGCGCGGCGTCACGTACGGGTAGGCGTAGATCTGCCCGTGGGGATGATGCAGGGTCACCCCGATGGCCTCGCCGCGGTTCTCGAAGGGGAACACCTGCTGCACGCCGGGGAGCGCGGAGAGCGCCGCGGTCCGGTGGGCCCATGCCTCGACCACGGTGCGGGCGCGGTTCTCGGTGAGCGTCGCGAACGAGCCGGTCGTCTCCGGGCTGAAGCAGACGACCTCGCAGCGCCCGATCGAGGTGCGGGTGCGCCCGACGCCGATGACGGCCAGGTCGTCCAAGCCCTCCGGCGCGTTCGGCACCGCACCGATCGCCGGCCCGAACGACGGGGACCGGTTCTCGAACACGGCCACGTCGTACCGATCGGGGATCTCCGACGGGTTCGTCGGCGTCTGCGGGGCGAGCGGATCCGCCTCCGCCGGCGGCAGGAACGCCCGGTTCTGCCGCGCCGACGCGATGGAGACCCAGTCCCCCGTCAAGGGATCGAGGCGCATGGTCGCCGTCGGGGGCCGCGGGTCGAGCTCCCGCTCGTCCGGACGCCGCTCCTCGGGCAGCGTCGAGCCGCGGTCGTCGAAGTAGATGAGCTCTCGGCCGTCCGCGAGCCGCGTCGGCCGGACCGCGATCCCGGTCATCGCCACCCCTCTCTCCCGC
This sequence comes from Amnibacterium sp., assembly GCA_051961935.1. Taxonomy (GTDB): domain Bacteria; phylum Actinomycetota; class Actinomycetes; order Actinomycetales; family Microbacteriaceae; genus Amnibacterium. The sequence continues at coordinate 3,973 of JBQCCU010000304.1, forward strand.
TGGAAACCGCCGCCGAGCCTACTGGTCGTGCACTCGGAGGCGCTCGAGGAGCCCGATGCGCACCGCGGCCCATTCCGCGGCGGTGATGGAGTAGACGACGGTGTCGCGCAACGACCCGTCGCGCCCGACCTGATGGCTGCGGAGCACCCCGTCGAGCTTGGCGCCGAGCCGCTCGATCGCGGCCCGCGACTGCCGGTTGTGCCAGTGCGTGCGGAACTCGACGGCGATGCAGTCGAGCACGTCGAACGCGCGGGTGAGCAGCAGCAGCTTCGCCTCCGCGTTCGTGCCGGTGCCCTGCGCCGAGGCGCCGAGCCAGGTGGCGCCGATCTCCACGCGCCGGTTCCGCTCGTCGACGGCCCAGTAGCTGGTCATCCCGACGGCCCGGCCGGCGACGACCACGGCCCAGGGCACGATGCGCCCCGCGGCATGCGCGGCGAGGCGCAGATCGACCGCGGCGGCCATCTCGCCGGGGCCGGGGATGCTCGTGGTCCACTTCCGCCACACGGCACCGTCCGCCGCGGCGTCGGCGAGGTCGGGCACGTGCCGCACGGCGAGCGGCTCGAGCCGTACGGATCGGCCTTGGAGCAGCACGGCCTCGAGCATCGGTCCCGTCACACCGACCACTATGGCGGCCCGGCGGCCGGATCGCTCAGCGGGCGGCGTGCACCGGGCCGCTGGTCCGCACGAGGGGCGCCCCGGTCGCCCCGGTGCGGGTCAGGAGCACCTCCGCGAGCACCGCGATGGCGGTCTCCGCGGCGCTGCTGCCCCCGAGGTCGAGCCCCATCGGGCTGCGGAGCCGGTCGATCGCCGACTCGGCGACGCCGAGGCCGCGGAGCCGCTGCCGCCGCCGGGCGACCGTGGCCCGGGACCCGAGCGCACCGACGTAGCCGGCGGCCGACTCGAGCGCGACGGCGAGGGCGAGCGGATCGAGGTCCTCGTCGTGGCTGAGGAGGGCCACGGCCGATCGGCGGTCGAGCGGCAGCGCGGCGAGCCACCGGGGCGGCTGGTCGACCGAGACCGATTCGGCCGCGGGCATGCGATCCGCGGTCGCGAACGCGGGCCGGGGATCGCAGGCGAGGACGCGGAACCCGAGCGCGACCGCGGCGGCGGCCAGCGCGCGGCCGACGTCGGTCCCACCGACGATCGCGAAGATCGGCAGCGGCTCCCGCACCTCGACGAGGAGGCGGAGGACGCCGGCGCACTCGATCTCGACCGCGGCACTGCCCGGGACGGCGGCGATCGTTCGGCGAACGGCCGCCAGGTCGAACCCGAGCCGCCGCAGGTGGGCGTCCTGGGCCTCGCCGGGGAGGCCCGCGCCGCGGCCACCGGCGATCACGGCGCCGAGCAGCTCCGCCGGTCCTGCCGTCACGACCGCGAGGCGGGCGGCATCGCCCAGCGCCGCGGCCTCGAGCTCCGCGACCACGCAGGGGCCGGCGAGCGGATGGAGGAGCACGTCGAGCTCGCCGCCGCACGCGAGGCCCGCGGCCGCGGCATCCGCGTCCCCGAACCCGTAACGCTCCACGGTCGGCGCCGCCCCGGCGAGCACGCGCCGGCACCCCTCGATCGCGGCGGCCTCGACGCAGCCGCCGGAGACGCTGCCGACGGCGCGCCCGTCGTCGGTGAGCGCCATCGACGTGCCGACGGCCTGCGGCGAGCTCCCCACCACGTCGATGGCGGTGGCGACGGCCACTCGCGCCCCGCTCCGCAGGAGCGGGAGCAGGCGATCAGCGAGCTCGAGCACGGCCTCATCATCGCCCAAGGGCCGGCCCGCCGCGCGCGTGCCGGTGAGGGACGGCGCGACGGACCGTCAGCGCATCACTCCTCGAGCTTGAGGGCGACGCCGAGGGCGAAGAAGGTCGGGGCCCAGTGGCCGACGAAGATGCCCCAGCGGTCCGACTGGGCGCGGTCCTGCGAGTTCTTGGCCTGCGAGGCGGCCCACGCCGCGAAGCTGAGGCCGATCGAGATGAAGCCGCCCCAGTAGGCGTACTCGCTCTTGAAGCCGGCGTCGACCAGTGCCTTGATGGGGTTCATCGTTCGTCCCTTCCCTCGCGGGCCACCCTGCCGGGCCTGTCTGCGAGAACGCCGAAGGGGGCGGGGGCGTCAGGCGGTGGCCGCGACGTGCTCGAGCGCGGCGCCGACGCGCTGCGACACGGCCCGGAGCGCACGCTTCTGCTCGGGCTCGAGGGTGTCGAAGAACGCCTGCTGCAGCACCTCCACGTAGCCGCAGGACGCGGCGGCGAAGGCGTCCGCCCCGCGGTCGGCGAGCACGACCCAGGTGCCGCGCGCATCCGTCGGGCACTCGGCGCGCTCGACGAGCCCGCGCTCGGCCATCCGGCGCACCTGGTGCGAGATGCGGCTCTTCTCCCAGTCGATCGACTCGGCGAGGGCGCCGGAGCGGAGCCGGTGCCCGTCGGCCTCGGCGAGGCTGCGGAGGATGTCGAAGTCGGCCGTCGAGATGCCCGCGTCGCGCTGCAGCCGCTGCTCCAGGGCGCGCTCGAGCGAGCGACGCATCCCGGTGAACGCGCGCCACATCGCCCAGTCGGCTGGGTCGAGACCGGATGGCTCCGACATGGCCTAAGGCTACCATGCACGAAGTTGATATGTCACCGAATTGGTGCATACTGGTGACGCATCAACCACTTGGAACGGAAGGACCTCCATGGCCGACCTGAAGATCGCCATCATCCTCGGCAGCACGCGCCCGGGCCGGAACGGCGCCGCGGTAGCGGAATGGGTGCTCGGCCGCGCGGGCTCGCGCGAGGGCGCCGACTACGAGCTGATCGACCTGAAGGACTTCCCGCTGCCCCACCTCGACGAGGCCGTGCCGCCGTCGATGGGTCAGTACGCCGGGGAGCACACGCTGCGCTGGGCGGAGACGATCGCGAAGTACGACGGGTTCGTCTTCGTGACGCCGGAGTACAACCACTCGACGTCCGGCGTGCTGAAGAACGCCATCGACTACCTGTACCAGGAGTGGAACAACAAGGCCGCCGCCTTCGTCAGCTACGGGTCCCTCGGTGGCGCCCGCGCGGTCGAGCACCTGCGCGCGATCGCCTCCGAGCTGCAGATCGCGCACGTCCGCCAGCAGCTGAGCTTCTCCCTGTTCACGGACTTCGAGAACTTCTCGACGTTCGTGCCCGGCCCCCAGTTCGAGGCCGCCGCGGACACGATGTTCGACCAGCTCGAGTCGTGGACCGCCGCCATGCGCTCGGTGCGCGAGGGCGCCTTCGCCACGGCCTGACCGTCCCCCTGCACGAACGACGGAGCTTTCGCGCGCAACGCGCCCGGATTCGCATGGATCCGGCCCGCGACCGCGGGAGCTCCGTCGTTCGTGCGTCTCGCGGGTCAGAGCAGCTCGGCGAAGAAGTCCTTCATCGCCGCCCAGCTGCGGCGCTCCGCCCGGGCGTCGAACGCGACGCCGTGGTCCGGGTGGTTCGCGCCGGGCACGGCGAAGGCGTGCATCGCGCCGGCGTAGGTGACGATCTGCCAGTCGAGCGCGGGGACGCTCCGGAGCTCGTCCTGCACGGCCTGCACGTCCGCGTCGGGCACGACCGGATCGCTCGCCCCGGTGAGGATGAGCAGGCTCGCGCGGATGCCCTCCGCCTCCCCCGCCGGACCGGCCTGGAGCCCGCCGTGGAAGCTGACGACGCCGCGGAGGTCGGCGCCGGTGCGGGCGAGCTCCAGCGCGGTGGAGCCGCCGAAGCAGTACCCGATGGCCGCGGTGCGGGCACCGTCCACGGCCTCCTCCTGCCGCATCCGGTCGAACGCGGCGGTGATGCGCCGCCGCCACAGCGTGCGGTCGCCGTAGAAGCGGCCCGCCGCCTGCGGCGCCTCCTGCTCGGTCGGGCGGATGTCCGCGCCGTAGACGTCGGCGGCGAACGCGGCGTAGCCGAGCCGGGCGAGCATCTCGCACCGCATCCGCACCGTGTCGGTCACCCCGAGCCAGTCGTGCACGACGAGCACGCCGGGCACCGGGCCGCGGGCGTCGGCGGGGACGGCGAGGAACCCGCGGCAGACGGTCCCGTCCACGTCGTAGTCGATCTCCGCGGTCCGGACGCCACCGTCCGGCTCGGGTTCGCGGGAGAGAATGCGGTCGAGATCGGGCGCGTAGGTCGGCATGGCGCCATCCTCACCGCGCGCGGTTCGGAACGACCTGGATGGAGCCGCCCGTGATCGATACGAGCACCCTCGTCATCGCGGGGCTGGCCGTGATCGTGCTGGTGGCCGCGCTCTCGCACCGCACCGGCATCGCCTCGCCGCTCGTCCTGCTCGTGGTCGGCGTCGCCGCCGGGTACCTGCCGTTCGTGCCGGCGATCGCGATCCCGCACGAGTGGATCCTCGCCGGTGTCCTGCCGCTGCTGCTGTACGCGTCGGCCGTGAACCTGCCGGCGACGGACTTCCGCCGCAACATCGTGCCGATCACCGGGCTGTCGGTCGTGCTCGTGGTGCTGAGCACCCTCGCCACCGGGCTGCTGCTGATGCTTGTGTTCCCGCGGATCGGCCTCTTCGCCGCCCTCGCGGTCGGCGCCGTGGTGAGCCCCACCGACGCCGTCGCGGCCACCGCGATCGCCCGCCGCCTCGGCCTGCCCGAACGCACGATCACCGTGCTCGAGGGCGAGTCGCTCGTGAACGACGCGAGCGCGCTCACGCTGCTGCGCGCCTTCACGGCCGCGGCAGCCGCCGGGACCGTCAACCCCGCCGCGATCGGCGGCCAGTTCGCCTACTCCGTGCTGCTCGCCTCGGCGGTCGGGCTGGTGGTCGGGTGGGGCACCGTCGAGCTCCGCGCCCGGCTGTCCGACCCGGTGCTGACCACCACCGTGTCGTTCGTCGTGCCGTTCGTCGCCTTCGTGCCCGCGGACCGGCTCGGCGCCTCCGGGGTGCTCGCCGCGGTCGTGGCGGGCCTCCTCACCGGGGCGCGGGGCGCGCACCGGTTCGACGCCTCCCAGCGGGTCAGCGACCACACCAACTGGCGCACCGTGCAGTTCGTGCTCGAGCACGCCGTCTTCCTGGCGATGGGACTCGAGCTGAAGACGTTCGTCGCCCAGGTGGGGCGGAGCACCAACACCCTCGCGCAGGCGGTCGAGGCCGGCCTCGCCGTCACCGTCGCACTGCTCGCGGTGCGCACCGTCTACGTGGCCGTCGAGCTGCCGGTCCTGCGACGGTGGGAGCGACGGGCCCTGCACCGGGCGGACGCGCTGAAGGAGCGCGCGGAGCGCCTCGAGCGCTACGACCCGGAGGACGACCGCAAGGCCGAGCGGAAGGAGCGGGCGGAGCGCAGCGTCGCGCAGCGCCGGGCCGACCTGCGGTTCCTCGCGCAGAACGGCCTCAGCTGGCGCGGCGCCGCGGTGGTCTCCTGGTCCGGCATGCGCGGCGTGGTCACCCTCGCGGCCGCCCAGTCGCTGCCGGACGAGTTCCCGCTGCGCCCGCTGCTCGTGCTCGTCGCGTTCACGGTCGCCGTCGTCACGCTGCTCGGGTTCGGCGGCACGCTGCCGTTCGTGATCCGCCTCACCGGCATCCAGGGCACCGACCGGCGCGCGCGCCGCGACGAGGTGCGCGACCTGCTCGACCAGGTGAACCGGTCCTCGCTGCGGGTGCTCGACGACGACGACCTCCGCCGCGTTCGGGGGCAGGAGCCCGACCCGCAGGTGCTGGAGTCGCTGCGGTCCCGGTACGGCTACCGGAGCGAGAGCGACGACGCCGAGCAGGCCGAGGGCCGGCCGGACGACGGCATCCGGGACCAGTTCCTCGTCCTCCGCCGGCGCATGCGGCAGGCCGCCCGCGAGGAGCTGCTCGACGCGCGCTCGGTGGGCCGCTACAGCACCCGCGCCATCCGCACCGCCCAGGAGATCCTCGACCTCTCCGACGCCCGCGAGGACCGCATCGCGGACACCCTCTGAGGCACGGGTAGGTTCTCCCCGTGCGGACGTCGACGACCCCGCGGCTCCCGATCCGCACCGCTCGCCTCGAGCTGCGGCCCCTCGTGCCTGGCGATCGGGAGGCGCTGCTCGCCTACCGGTCGGATCCGGAGACCTGCCGGTACCTGCCGTTCGAGCCGCAGACGGCCGCGGAGGTGGAGCGCTACCTCGCGACGCGGGCGGCGCACCGTGCCCTGGAGGGCGCGGACGGCTCGCTCTCCTTCGCCGCGGTGCGCGCCGACGGGACCCTGGTCGGCGACCTCATCCTGTTCGTGCGCAGCCTTCCCGCCGAGTGCCTCGAGGTCGGGTGGGTGTTCTCCCCCGAGCACCGCGGGCGGGGCTACGCCACCGAGGCGGCGCACGCCGTGCTCGCGGTCGCCTTCGAGGAGGCCGCCGCGCACCGCGTGGTCGCGCGGATGGATCCCGGCAACGGGGCGTCGGCGCGGGTGGCGGAGCGGCTCGGGATGCGGCGCGAGGCCCTCCTGGTCGAGGACGAGCGGGTCAAGGGCGAATGGCGCGACACGCTCTACTTCGCGATGCTCGCCCGCGAATGGCGGGCGGCGCACGCGTGAGCGCGGACGAGCGCTGGATCGCGCGGACGGTCGAGCTCGCCCTCGCCAACGTGCAGGACGGGGGCGGCCCCTTCGGCGCGCTCGTCGTGCGCGACGGCGCCCTGATCGCCGAGGGCCGGAACCGGGTCACCCGCGACAGCGACCCGACCGCGCACGCCGAGGTGCAGGCCATCCGCGCGGCCTGCCGCGCCCTCGGCGACTTCTCGCTCCCCGGAGCGACGCTCTACTCCTCCTGCGAGCCCTGCCCGCTGTGCCTGTCGGCGGCGCTCTGGGCCCGGGTCGACCGCGTCGTCTACGCCGCCGACCGGCACGACGCCGCCCGCGTCGGCTTCGACGACCGGGTGTTCTACGAGCTCTTCGAGACGCCACGGGAGCGCTGGCACCTCCCGATCGAGGGCGTCCGCCCGGCGAACGCGACCGATCCCTTCGACGCGTGGCTCGATCAC
>JBQCCU010000305.1:0-2491 GCA_051961935.1 Amnibacterium sp.
ATCCGCTGCTCCCGTATTCGCGCACCCGGGCCTCCGATGCGCACATATGGCAGCACCACACCGGCGGCCCGGCATCGGGTGCTGCCGGATGCGCGCGTGGGGGCCCGTGCTGCGCGCATCTCCGCGCACCGGGGATCAGCAGGCGTCGGCGAAGACGCGGCGGGGATGCGCGGGGTCCGCGAGCGAGAACGTCGCGTTCGCCCGCGTGCGCGGGACGGTGCGGCGGCGGATGCGCGGGGCGTCGGGCGAGTCGAGCCACGCGGTCGTGTGGACCATGCCCACCACACCGGGCTCGAGCAGCCCCTGCCCCTGCACGACGAGCACGGCGCGCTCCCCCGCCACCAGGGCACCCGAGCGGAACGGCCCGAGCACGCCGGAGCGGAACGAGGCCTCGTCCGTGAAGGGGACCGCCTCCGCCGGCACGCCGCGCTCGCGCACGGCCGCCGCGAGGTCCGCGGCGAACGCCTCGCGCGCCACGGCGTCGTCGCCGTCGAGGCCGATCAGCAGCCGCCCGGCGGGGAACACCTCGAGCACCTCGCCCGCGTACTCGCCGATCACTTCCGCCCGCGCGGGCGCCCACCTCGCCATGGGCTCACGGTACGCGCGACGACCCCGCGGGCGGCTCCTACGCTGGCAGCGATGGACACCGGGGCGGTCGTGGAGTGGTTCCGCACCAATGCCAGGGACCTGCCCTGGCGGCGCCCGGGGTTCAGCGCCTGGGGCACGCTCGTGTCCGAGTTCATGCTCCAGCAGACCCAGGTGTCCCGGGTCGTGCCGATCCTCGAGGACTGGCTCGAGCGCTGGCCGACGCCGGCGGACCTCGCCGCCGCGCCGCCCGCCGAGGTGCTCCGCGCCTGGGGCCGGCTCGGCTACCCGCGCCGCGCGCTCGCGCTGCACGCCTGCGCGACCGCGATCGCCGAGCGGCACGGCAACGAGGTGCCGGACGACGTGGAGGCGCTGCTCGCGCTGCCGGGGATCGGCGACTACACGGCACGGGCGATCGCCGTGTTCGCGCACGGGTCCAGGCATCCGGTCGTCGACACCAACGTGCGGCGCGTGCTCGCCCGGGCCGTCCAGGGACGCGCGCAGCCGGCGGCCCCGAACGCCCGGCGCGACCTCCCGGCGATGGCGGCGCTGCTCCCCGAGGACCTCGTCGCGCAGCGGGCCTTCAACGCCGGCGTCATGGAGCTCGGCGCGATCGTCTGCACCGCGCGCAGCCCGCGGTGCGCCGAGTGCCCCCTCGCCGCCTCCTGCGCCTGGCGTGCCGCGGGCTACCCGCCCGCCGAGGGCCCACCGCCCCGGCGGCAGGCGCGCTTCGAGGGCTCCGACCGGCAGCGCCGGGGCCTCGTGCTCGCGGAGCTGCGGGCGGCGCACGTCCCGGTCCGCGACGAGGAGCTCGCGGCCGTGCTGCCGGATCCGGGCGTGCGGGCGCGGGTGCTCGCCGGCCTCGCCACCGACGGCCTCGCCGAGCCGGTCGAGGGCGGCTGGACGCTGCCGGCCGGCTAGGGCCGCTTCGAGGCGAAGACCCCGGTGACGATCAGCGCCGCGGCCGCGACGAGCTGCCCGATCGCCCAGGCCTTGCCCGAGAACGGCAGCGGGATCGCCGGGTTCCAGAGCACCGCGATGATCACGGGGCCGGGCAGCCAGGCCCAGCGGCGTGCCTGCCACACGAAGACGGCCACGATCTGGGAGAGGATCGCGACCGCGTAGCGGATCCAGAGGAACCCGTCCGAGCCGAGCAGGGCGAGCCCGGCGAGCAGCACGATCGCCGCGAGCACCGCCGGCGCGAGCGCCCGGCGTTCCGGGCGCCTTCCGTACCGGTCGTCGTCCCGCGACGGCGCCTCACCGCGCGCGGCGGCGCGCCGCTCCGCCCGGTTGCCGCTCATCCCTCGTCGTCGCGCTCGCGCGGCTGCACGTACGGGTCCGGGTCGCCCGCGTACGAGGCGCCGGCCGCGAGCGCCTGGGCGGCCGTGTCCCGCTCCCGCGCCTCGGCGAGCAGCGCCGCGACGTGCGCGGCGTTCTCCGGGATCGCATCGGGGATGAACTCGAGCGTCGGGGTGAGGCGCGAGCGGATGTTGCGGCCCACCTCGGTGCGGAGCATCCCGGTGGCGGCCTTCAGGGCCGCGGCGCTGTCCTCGCGCTCCTGCTCGGTGCCGTACACGGTGTAGAAGATCGACGCGTGCTGCAGGTCGCCGGTCATCCGCACGTCCGTGATGGTGACGAACCCGAGCCGCGGATCGCGGAGCCCCTTCTCGAGGCGCCGCGCGACGATCTCCTTGATCTGGTCGCCGAGCTTCGCGGCCCGTCCGTGGTCGACCATGGTCGCTCCCCTTCCTTGCACTGGATGATCGCGCCGTCCCGGGAGAACCGGACGAGACGCCGCCCCCCATGACTCATGGACGGCGGGTCGGTCTGGTCTGGCGGAACCGGGCGTGGCGGGCCGGCCGGGATCGCCCGGCCATGTGACCGGGGTGGGAACGAGGGAGAACCT
>JBQCCU010000306.1:0-9082 GCA_051961935.1 Amnibacterium sp.
GGCGGCGAGCGCGGCCCAGGAGCCGTGCGCGGTCGCGATGCCGTGCTCGGCGGCGAAGGCCTCAGCCCGCTCCGTGGTGCGGCTGCCCACGGCCGCGACGCGCCGGCCGGCGGCCTGGAGGTCCTCGGTGAAGCTCCCCGCGATCGATCCCGTCGCGAGGATGCCCCAGCCCAGCCCGTCGTCCGTCATGGCCGGAGGCTAGCGGAGCCCCACTGTGCCCCGTCTGCTGTCCGCACGGACGACTGAGGCAGGAACGGCGGCAGCAGTTGTCCGTGCGGACAGCAGACGGAGGGAGGAGTCCTCGCGACACCGGGCGCCGCCTCAACGAGAAGAAGGCCGTCCTGGTGGACGGCCTTCTTCTGCGTTCGAGCCGCCCGGGGGAATCGAACCCCCGACCTATTCATTACGAGTGAATCGCTCTGCCGACTGAGCTAGGGCGGCGTGCGGCGCCGTCGAGTGTAGTCCATCCCGTGGCGCTCCTTCCGGGCCGCGCCGATCAGGCGGGACGTGCCGCGGAACCGACCGCGTCGGCGGCCAGGTCACGGAACGCCGCGAAGCTCGCGAGCACCGACTCCCCGAGCGGCACCTCACCGCCCGCGGTCACCCAGCGGCTCCAGCCGGCACGCACGACGGCCGCCGCGGTGAGCACGACGAGGCTCGCCCGCTGCGCGACGTCGTCCTCGTCGGGCGCCCTGCCGGCCCGCTCCTCGTCCGCCTCGAGCCGCCTCGTCGTCGCCTCCACCAGCAGCCGGTGGAAGCGCTGCGTCTCCGCCACCCGCAGGCCGAGCAGCTGCGGCTCGCGCTCGAGCACCTGCCGGCGCAGCCGGTGCACCTCCACGTCGTCCGACTCGTCGATGTTCGCGGCCACGAGGTGCACGAGGTCGGTGAGCACGTCGGACTCCCCCGCGACGAAGCGGGCGAGCTGCGCGTCGTCGACCTCGAAGGGGCCGGGGGCGCCGGCGACCGCCTCCTCCTTCGAGGCGAAGTAGTTGAAGAACGTGCGCGGCGAGACCTGGGCGGCTCGGCACACCTCCTCGATGGTGACGTTCTCGAGGCCGCGGTCGAGCGCCCCCTCGAGGAGCGCGATCTGCAGCGCACGGCGGGTCGCGCGCCGCTTCTGCTCGCGCAGGCCGAGGCCGTCGTCGCTCATCACCGCATCCCCCTCGTCGTCATCCGCAGGTGACCGGTCCCGGCACCGTCCCGGTCGTGAAGTAGCGGTCCACGCGGTCGTTCACGCACGGCGCGTGGTTGCGGTACGCGGTGTGCCCCTGCCCGCGCCAGGTGTGGAGCACGCCGTGCTCGAGCTGGCCGGCGAGGCTCACCGCCCACGCGAACGGGGTGGCCGGGTCCCCGGTGGTGCCGAGCACGAGGATGGGCGGTGAGCCCGCGGCGTGCACGCGGTGCGGCTTCGCGACCGGGGCGACCGGCCAGCTCGCGCATACGGGGTCGCCGAGGTCCTCCGTGTTGTCGGCGGCACGGAGGGGATCCGCTGCGGACAGCTGCCGGCCCTCCGCCGCGAGGACCGCCGGGTCGGTCTCGACCGGCTTGTCGAGGCAGTCGACCGCGTAGAGCGCCTCGAACAGGTTGTCGGTGTAGCCGTGGGAGCTCCGGTCCACGTAGGAGTCGGCCAGGGCGAACGCGGTGCTGGGGTCGCCCTTGAGGATCTGCGTGAACGCCTGGGTGAGCGCCGGCCAGTCCGCCTGGTCGTAGAGGGCGGCGTCGATGGCGGTGCGCAGGACCGCGGAGTTCGCCTCCCGCCCGTTCGACGCCCGGACGGGCGACTGGCGGAGGCCGATCAGCAGCGTCGCGATCGCGTTCGTCGCCTCCGCGACGGTCGCGCCGTGGAAGGGGCAGGTGGAGGAGCGGACGCAGTCGGCCAGGTACGTCTGCAGCGCGGCACCGAACGCCTTCGTGTTCGCGAGGTCCTCCTGGAAGGCGGTGTTCGCGGGGTCGACGGCCCCGTCGAGCGCCATCCGCCCCACGTGCGTGGGGAACCGGTCCGCATAGAGCGCCCCGATGTAGGTGCCGTAGGAGAAGCCGAAGTAGTCGAGCCTCGGCGATCCGGTGGCCGCCCGGAGCATGTCGAGGTCCTGCACGGTGCTGCCGGTGTCCACATGCGCGAGCAGGGGCCCGCTGTTCGCGGCGCAGGCGGCGCCGAACGCCCGGCTGATCGTCCGCTCGTGCGTCGCGAGCGCCGGGCTGCCCTCCGGAAGGTCGGGGTCGTCGAACAGGAACGCGTCCAGCTGCTTCGTGCCGTAGCAGTCGACGGCGGGCGTCGAGCGGCCGACGCCCCGCGGATCCCAGGCCACGATGTCGTACGCGTCGAGCAGCGCCTTGTCGAAGAACCCCGTCGCGCTGCTGCGCAGGAAGTCGACCGCCGAGACGCCCGGGCCTCCCGGGTTCATGAACAGCGTGCCCGTCGCGTGCCCCGACCCGGCGGGATGCTCGATCAGCGCGAGCCGGATGCGGGCGCCGCCCGGCGCCGCCCAGTCGAGCGGAGCCGTCGCGGTGGAGCAGCGGAAGCCCCCGCCGCAGTCGGTCCAGACGAGCCGCTGCCCGTAGAACGGGGCGAGGTCGCCCGCCACGCCGGTGAGGGGCCGCGGCGTGGAGGTGACCGTCGGCAGCGGCAGGCCGGAGCAGGCCGACAGCACGAGCGCGAGCACCGCCAGCAGCGCGACCGCGGCCGCCCTGCGCCGGCTCATGCGCGGCCGCGCGCGAGCACGGTGGTCACGAGCAGGGCCTCGAGCGCGAGCAGCGGCGGCACGTTCGCCGGCAGCCGCCTGCGGGCGTCGGCGATCGCGTCGAGCACCGCCAGCGTCGCGGCGGGCGCGGTGCGCTCGGCGAGCTGCGCGACCCGGTCGGACCAGGCGGCGTTCACGGGCGGCAGGCCGCCGCCGAGCTGCTCGACGAGCACGTCCCGGTAGACCGACAGCAGGTCGACGAGGACACGGTCGACGCTGTCGCGCAGCCCGCGGGTCGCCCGCCGCTTCTGGTCCTCCTCGAGCTGCTTCAGCGTGCTGCGGAGCGCGGGCGGCACCGCACCGCCCGGCTCGACCCCCATCGACCGCAGCGCCGCGGCACGCTCGGCCTCGTCGCGCTGCTCGGTGAGCGCGGTGGAGTCCGCCTTCGCCACGTCGAGGAGCCGCTGCGCGGCCCGCACGGCCTGCGGCACGGTGCCGGCGTCGAGCACGATGCCGATGCTCTCGTCCCGGCGGCGCCGCGCCTCGTCGTCGGTGGCGAGCCGGTGCGCCATGCCGATGTGGCTCTGGGCCTCCTCCGCGGCGCGGAGCGCGAGCGCCCGGTCGACCCCGTCCCGCCGGACGAGCAGGTCGGCGACCTCCGCCGGGTCGGGCACGCGCAGCCGGACCGTCCGCACCCGCGAGCGGATCGTGGGCAGCAGGTCCGCCTCGCTCGGCGCGCAGAGGATCCAGACCGTCCGTTCCGGCGGCTCCTCGAGCGCCTTCAGCAGCACGTTCGAGGTGCGCTCCGTCATCCGGTCCGCGTCCTCGACGACGAGCACCCGGTAGTGCGCGACGGACGGCGAGTACTGCGCGGCCGTGACCAGCCGGCGCACCTCGTCGATCGTGATCGTCACCCGCTCGGAGGCGAGCACGGCGAGGTCCGGATGCGTGCGGGCCTCCACCTGGGCCGCGACCCGCGGATCGGGCTCCCCGTCCGGGGACAGCAGCGCGGTCGCGAACGCGTAGGCGAGGTTCGAGCGGCCGGATCCGGGCGGCCCGGTGATCAGCCAGGCGTGCGTCATGGCGCCGGTGGCCGCGGCGCCGCGGTGCGCGTCCCGCGCGGCCGCCGCGATCAGCTCGATGGCCCGCTCCTGGCCGACGAGCTCCTCGAACGGGGCCGCACCGCTCATGCGTCCGCCAGCAGCGGTTCGATCGCCGCGCGGATCCGCTGCTGCACCACCTCGGCGGGCAGCGCCGCGTCCACGACGAGGAAGCGGTCCGGCTCGTTGGCGGCGGCCTCGAGGTAGGCCGCGCGGACGCGGTCGTGGAACGCGTCGTCCTCGGCCTCGAGGCGGTCGAAGCGGGTGCGATCGGCGCGGCGGTCCCGCCCGACCCGGGGGTCGAGGTCGAGCAGGACGGTGAGCCGCGGCAGCAGGCCGCCGACCGCCCAGAGGGACAGCCGCCGCACGTCGCCGGGGTCGAGCACCCGGCCCGCGCCCTGGTAGGCGACGGACGAGTCGAGGTAGCGGTCCTGGAGCACGACGTCGCCGCGGGCGAGCGCGGGCTCGACGACGGTCGCGACGTGGTGCGCGCGGTCGGCCGCGTAGAGCAGCGCCTCGGCGCGCGGCGCGATCGGGCCCTCGCGATGCAGCAGGAGGTCCCGGAGGGCGACGCCGAGGTCGGTGCCGCCGGGCTCCCGCGTGCGCACGACGGTGCGGCCGCGGGAGGTCAGCCACGCCTCGAGCCGTTCGGCCTGCGTGGTCTTGCCCACCGCGTCACCGCCCTCGAGCGTGACGAAGAGCCCGTTCACGCCTTCTTCGAGGGACGCTTCGTCGTGGTCGCACGGGTGCGGCCGCGCGCCGCCGTCTTCTTCGGCGCCGGGCCCTTCGCCCGCTTGTCGGCGAGCAACTGCACCGCCTCGGCGAACTCGATCGCGAGCGGGTCCGACCCGCGCGGCACCGTGACGTTCGTCTCCCCGTCCGTGACGTAGGCGCCGAAGCGGCCGTCCTTGATCCGGATCGGCTTGCCGCTCACGGGGTCCGCGTCGAACTCCTTCAGCGCGCTCGACGCCCGCCGTGCGCCGTACTTGGGCTGCGCGAACAGCTCGAGCGCGCCGGGCAGGTCGATGCTGAAGATGCTGTCCTCGTCGGGCAGCGTGCGGGTGTCGGTGCCCTTCTTCAGGTACGGGCCGTAGCGGCCGTTCTGCGCGGTGATCGGCTCGTGCGACTCGGGGTCCTCGCCGACGGTCCGGGGCAGGTCGAGCAGCTGCACGGCGGTGGCGAGGTCGACGGTGTCGGGTGACATCGACTTGAACAGCGACGCCGTGCGCGGCTTCGGGGCACCCTTCTTCGCCGCCTCGTCCTCGGGGATCACCTCGGTGACGTACGGGCCGAAGCGGCCGTCCTTCGCGACGAGCGTGCGGCCGGTCTCCGGATGCGCGCCGAGCACGCGGTCCTCCTGCGGCGGCGCGGAGACCAGCTCGCGCGCCTTCGCCTCGGTGAGCTCGTCGGGGGCGAGGTCGGGCGGCAGGTTCACCCGGCGGGGCGTGCTCCCCTCCTTCAGCTCGCCGCTCTCCGCGTCCACCGTCGGCTCCGCGCCCTCGGCGACCTCGAGGTACGGGCCGTACCGGCCGATGCGCAGGGTGATGTCGTCGGACAGGCGGATCGAGTTGATCGACTTCGCGTCGATGTCACCGAGGTTGTCGACGACGCCGCGGAGTCCCGGGTGGGCCGTGTCGCCGAAGTAGAACTCGCGCAGCCAGTCGACCCGGTCCTGCTCCCCGTCCGCGATGCGGTCGAGGTCGTTCTCCATCTCCGCGGTGAAGTCGTAGGCGACGAGGTCGCCGAAGAAGTCCTCGAGCAGCCGGACCACCGAGAACGCGATCCAGTTCGGCACGAGCGCGTTGCCCCGGTTGCTCACGTAGCCGCGGTCGACGATGGTCGAGAGGATCGACGCGTAGGTGGAGGGCCGGCCGATGCCGAGCTCCTCGAGCGCCTTCACGAGGCTCGCCTCCGTGTAGCGCGGCGGCGGGCTCGTCTCGTGGCCGTTCGCCTCGGGCTCGCGCGGGGTGAGCGCCTGCCCGGTCGCGAGCTGCGGCAGCTTCGCCTCGGCCTCGGAGTCCGCGTTGCGCTCCTCGTCGCGGCCCTCCTCGTAAGCGAGCAGGAAGCCGCGCACCGTGATGACGGTGCCGCTGGCGGTGAACTCGGCCCTGCGGCCGCCGGCCTCGAGGCCGACCACGACCGTCGCGGTCGAGCCGCGCGCGTCGACCATCTGCGAGGCGACGGTGCGCCGCCAGATGAGCTCGTAGAGCCTGAGGTCGTTCGTGCCGAGCGTGCCGCGGAGCTCGTCGGGCGTGCGGAACACGTCGCCGGACGGGCGGATCGCCTCGTGCGCCTCCTGCGCGTTCTTCGACCGGCCCGAGTAGACGCGCGGGGCGTCGGGCACGCTGTCCGCGCCGAACAGCCGCGCCGCCTGCGTCCGCGCGGCCTGCGTGGCCTGGGCGGACAGCGACGGCGAGTCCGTACGCATGTAGGTGATGTACCCGTTCTCGTACAGCGCCTGCGCGACCGACATCGTCTGCTTGGCGGAGAACCGGAGCTTGCGGGCCGCCTCCTGCTGCAGGGTCGACGTCGTGAACGGCGCCGCCGGGCGCCGGGTGTACGGCTTCGACTCGAGGGACTGCACGGACGCCTGCGGCTGCTCGCGCTCGATGGCGTCGACGAGGCCGTGCGCCTGCTCGCCGTCGAGGAGCAGCACGTCGTTCTTCAGCACGCCCCGGTCGTCGAAGTCGCGACCCGTCGCGATCCGCCGGCCGTCGAGGCGCACGAGCCGGGCTGCGAAGTCCTGGCCCGCCTCGGGGGCGAAGCGGGCGGAGACGTCCCAGTAGGAGGCCGCCACGAACGCGAGCCGCTCGCGCTCGCGGTCGACGACGAGCCGCGTCGCCGCGGACTGCACCCGGCCGGCCGAGAGCCCCGGCCCGACCTTGCGCCACAGCACCGGGGACACCTCGTAGCCGTAGAGCCGGTCGAGGATGCGTCGCGTCTCCTGCGCGTCGACCAGGGCGGTGTCGAGCTCCCGCGTGTGGTCGCGGGCGTGGGCGATCGCGTCCTTCGTGATCTCGTGGAAGACCATCCGCTTGACGGGGACCTTCGGCTTCAGCACCTGGAGGAGGTGCCACGCGATGGCCTCGCCCTCGCGGTCCTCATCCGTCGCGAGGTAGAGCTCGTCGGCGTCCTTCAGCGCGCGCTTCAGGTCGGAGACGGTCTTCTTCTTCTGATCCGACACGACGTAGTACGGCTCGAAGCCGTTCTCCACGTCCACGGAGAACTTGCCCATCGAGCCCTTCTTCAGCTCGGCGGGCAGGTTCTTCGGCTCGATCAGGTCTCGGATGTGACCGACCGAGGCCTGCACCTCGTACTCGGGCCCGAGGTACTTCGCGATCGTCTTCGCCTTCGCGGGCGACTCGACGATCACCAGCTTCTTCGTGCCGGGCACGGAGGTCCTCCTTCATCGACGGCGCTCGGGCGCTGTGGGCCGCCGATCCCGCACACCATACACAGGGCCGTCGGACGCGCTGCGCAGGACGTCTCCCGGCCGGGCCGGTCGAGGTCCCGCCCGGGCGGCGGCGGGGACCGGGATCGCGAGCGCCGTCACGGTCACGTCGACCCGCACCACCAGGCCGGTCTGCCGGCAGCGGACGAGGGTCGCACCGCCGGCCGCGGCGACCGTCGAGGCGGCCACGCACGGGATGCCGGCCCGCGCGCCGAGGGCGGTGTCGGCCGCCGCGAGCGCCGCCGCATCCGCGGCCGAGGCGGCGCGCTGCCGGGCGTCGAGCAGGGCGACGGCGGGGACGAGCGCGGCGAGCAGCACCACCAGGACCGCGACGACCCCGACGGCGAGCACGGTCGCCGCGCCCGATTCGCGACTCATGGCGCCAGCGCGCAGGCGGAGCCGGTGACCGGGATCGGGAGCCCGAGGACCACGAGCCGCGTCGCCGCCCGGGCGCAGACGAGGCCGTCGCGGTGCTGGAGCACGACGGAGCGCGCGCCGGCGGCGAGCCCCCGCGAGACGGCGGCGCCGGTCGGGTCGCCTCGTGCGGCGCTGCGGCTCGCGACCGCCGCGGCCGCGTCGAGGCGCGCCTGCTCGGTGCCGAGCCGGAGGGCGCCGACGCAGGCCGCCAGCACGACGAGCAGGGCGGGCAGGACCACCGCGAGCTCCGCCGTCACGGTGCCGGCCTCATGCGGGGAGCGCCAGGGCATGGCGGATCAGGTCCGTGAGCATGCCGCGGACGGCGTCGGACCGCAGCACCACGACCAGCAGCGCGGCGAAGCCCACGGCGGCGATGGTGGCGATGGCGTACTCGGCCGTCACGGCGCCGGTCTCGTCACCGAGGGGGCGGCGCGTCAGCAGGGTGGCCGGCAGCGGGGTGGGGAGCATTCCGTACCTCTTTCTTCCGTCTTGCGGTTCCGGGCCCGACGACCGCTTCCTCGCGTGCGGCGTCCGGGCGGGAGGATCGTCCCGCGGCGGCCTGCCCGCCGCCGGGTCTCTCCACCGTTCGGCTTGCGAGCCTCAGGCGGGCAGGGCTGTGGAGGAGAGGACCGCGAGCCCGATCGGGAGGGCGCCGGCGAGCAGGAACGCGGGCAGGACGAGCGCGCCGAGCGGGAGCAGCAGGCGAGCGGCAAGGGCCGAGGCGGACAGGCGGGCCTCGGCGAGCACGCCGCGGCGCACCCGATCCGCCTCGGCGTCGAGCAGGGCCGCGAGGGGCGCTCCCGACCGCTCGGCGAAGGCGATGAGCCGCCCGACGGCCTCGAGATCGGCGGTCGCGTCGACGCCGCCCGCGGCCGCGGCCGACTCGGCGTCGAGGACCGCCGCGCTCGTGGGGCGGCCGGCCCGCAGCGCGAGGCCGGCGAGCTCGAGCCCCATCCCCCGCTCCCATCGGACCGCCGCGGCGGCGCGGATCAGGCGGCCGCTCCAGGCGCGGGCTCCGGCCAGCAGGAGCAGCGCGAGCGCCATCGCGCTGCCGCCGAGCGGGGTGAGGACCGCGGCCGGCACATCGAAGCCGAAGGCCCAGCCGAGCACCGCGCAGCCGGACGGCAGCAGCAGCGTGATGCGGGCGCTGGCTGCGGGGCCGGCCACGGACGCCGCCACCGCACGGTGCAGCTCCGCGGCCGCGGTCGAGCCGCGGGCCGCGCGGTCGAGCGCGTCGGCGAGCGGGGCCCCGACCTCGGCGGCGAGATCGGCGAGGAGCGCCGCGCGGAGCCAGGCGCGACCGCCGGGCAGCGGAGCGATCGCCGGCCACACGGGCAGGGCGCGCCGGCCCGCCGCGGCCGCGGGGGGCGCCCGGCCGCGGTCCGCCGCCCCGCCCGCGGCGGCGCGGGTGCGCCCGGCCGCCCCCGCGGGGG
>JBQCCU010000307.1:0-4609 GCA_051961935.1 Amnibacterium sp.
AATTAAGGGGGGTGGTGGGATAAATTTTTTGGTTGTGTGGGTGGGGGTTTTTTGGTGTTGTGTTGCCCCCCGATCCGTCTCGTCTCGTCGGCTAGGAGCCGGCCTGCGCCAGCCGGTTGGCCGTGGCGGCCATCTGGGCGATCGCGGCGGACACCGACTCGGTGCCGACGGCGGCCGCGTGCAGGTTCACGTTGACCGAGCTCGAGAACTGCGGATACCACGAGGGGGCGCCGGCCGGGAACACCGGCCGCGTGTGCTGCAGCATGGTGATGAGCTGCGCGCCGCCCGCGAGCGCTCCCTTGGTCGCCATGACCTTCGCGGCGCTGATCCGCGACGGCATCTCGTAGCCGGACATCACGCTCGCCGGGCCGTTGGCGCCGGCGAAGTCGGCCTGCTGCTGCGTGGACGTCAGCCACTTGATGAACGTCGCAGCCGCCTTCGGGTACTTCGCCTGGGCGGGGATGCCGATGCCGTCGGGGTTGCCGAGGTTCGGTCCCGCGCCGGTCGCGCCGGGGGTAGGGATGTACTGGATCTGGTGCACCACCGTGGAGCTCGACGGGATGTCGTAGAGGCTGCCGACGTTGCCCGAGTAGTCGGCGAACGTGCTGGCGACCGTCCCCTTCGCCATCAGGGTCTCCTGGGACACGCTGTTCTTCACGTTGATGTTGCCGGGCGGGATGAGGCCGTCCTTCAGCTGCTGGACCATCCACTCGGCCGCCTTGTACCCGGGGGAGCCGGGCGTCGCGAACTGCGGGTGACCCTTGCCGTCGAGGACCGTGCCGCCGAACGCGCCGGTCACCTGGTACCAGGACGTCGAGGTCTCCTCGGACGCGTCGAGGCCGATGTTCAGCGGGTACTGCAGCACGCCCTTGGTCTTCAGCTGCCGCATGTCGGCGGTGTACTGGTCGATGGTCGTCGGCATCGTGGTGATCCCGGCCTTCGCGAGCAGCGCCTTGTTCACCGTCGTGACCATGAACGAGGAGTCGAAGGGGATGCCGACGACGTTCCCCTTGTACGTGAACTCGTTCAGCTGGGGCATGTCGGCGCCCATCGACTTCGTGTCGAGGTACTGGTTCATCGGGTGGAACCAGCCGAGCTTCGCGAGCTGCCCGACACGCGACCAGTCGACGTCGGTGACGTCGGCGAAGAAGGTCTTCGCCTGCGCCGCGGCCGAGATCTTCGTCTGGAGGCTGTCCCAGTCGACGTTCGTCCACGTCACCTTGATGCCGGGGTCCTTCTTTAACTTCGCGAGCGCGGCCTTCGGCGGCGCGGGGAACGAGAACGACACGGTCAGCGTGACGCCCTTCGTCTGGGTCGACCCGGATGCGCCGCCGCTGCCGCTGCAGCCGGTGAGGGCGAGGCAGACGGCGGCGAGGCCGGACAGTGCCGCGACGAGGCGGCGTGGACGAGCGGGAGGCTTCATTGGCTGTGTCCTTGGTGCGGTCGGCAGGGAACTGCAGAGGACCGCAGGCGGTGCGGCGGCGCGCCACCGGCGGTGCGCTCGATGATGGCCGAGGGGTGAAGACCCGTCAAGACCGGATAGATACCTGTATCTGCTCGGCTTCGGGTGCTCAGGGGCCGGCCGTGCCGAACCGCAGGACCGTCGTGCTCTCGAACCGCTCCCCGGGCCGGAGGACGGTCGGCGGCGCCCACGGAAGGTTGGGCGAGTCGGAGACGTGCTCGGTCTCGAGGGCGATGCCCGCCCACCGGCCGTACGGGTGCACGGCCCCCTCCTCGTCGGCGTCGAAGGCGTTGCCGGTGTACACGTCGATGGCCGGCTCGGTCGTCCACACGTCGAGGACGCGGCCCGATGTGGGCGACGCGAGGCGGGCCGCGTGCCGCAGCGGTCCGGGGGAGTCGGCGAGCACGAAGTTGTGGTCGATGCCGTCCACGAGCCGCACCTGCGGGTGGTCCGCCGTCATCCGCTCACCGAGCGGCGCCGGGCGTCGCAGGTCGAACGGGGTCCCGGCGACGGGCGCAGGCTCGCCGAGGGGGAGCGAGGTCGGCGCGAGCGGCAGGTAGGCGTCGGCGAGGACCGCGAGGGTGTGGTCGCGGATGTCGCCGCTGCCCTCGCCGTTCAGGTTGAAGAACGAGTGGTTGGTCGGGTTGACGATCGTGGGGCGGTCCGTGGTCAGCTCGTACTCGAGCGTGAGGACCGGTTCGCGCCGGTCGAGCGCGTAGGTGACGCGGGCGTGCACCGTGCACGGGAAGCCTTCCTCGCCGTGAGGGCTCACGCAGTCCAGGGAGACGCCGACCCGGTCCGCCGTCTCGAAGGTCGTGCCGCGCCAGATCTTCCGGTGGAACCCCGACGTGCCGCTGTGCACCGTGCTGTGCGGGTCGTTCAGTGCCAGCTGCACGGAGCGGCCGTCCAGCGGGAACCGGCCGCCGGCGATGCGGTTCGCGAAGCGGCCGACCACCGCCCCGAAGTACGACCCGTCGGCCGCGTACTCGGCGAGGCCGGGCAGGCCGAGCACCACGTTCGCCGACGTCCCGGTGCGGTCGGGGACGGACAGCCGCTCGAGGATCGCCCCGTACTCCAGGACGGATGCGGACACGCCGGCGGGACCGGTCAGCAGGAACCGCTGGACCGGCATCCCGTCGAGCTCGCCCGCCGGCTCCGCGGCGGCCCCGGACGTCACTGGCGCCCCTCGGGCAGCGGGATGCCGTGCTCCGCGCCGGCCTGCTCGAGCAGCGGCCAGCCGAGATCCGGGTGGATCGTGTGGGCGCTCGCCACCTTGAGGCTGCTCACCAGTGCGGCGAACCCGTTCGCCGCCGCGAGGCTCGAGCCCGCGACGAGGCCGGTGATCACCCCGGCGAGATGCGCGTCGCCCGCCCCGGCGGTGCTCCGCACCGGGCGGGGGATGGCGTCGGCGTGCGAGGCGTGCTCGCCGTCCCAGGACCAACTGCCGCGGAGGCCGCAGGTGAGCACGAGCTGCGGGGTGCGGCCGCGGTCGGCGAGCGCCGTCCGCAGGCGGCCGAGCAGGGTGTCCCCGTCGCCGGTGGGGTCGCCGCCGCAGAGCGCGGCCGCCTCGTCGCTGTTCAGGGCCAGGAGGTCGACGTGGTCGAGCAGGTGCTGCAGGTCGGGATCCTCCGCCTCGTCGGGCACGAACGAGGCGATGCGGAAGGCGTCGTGCTCGCCCGCCATCGTGAGCAGCTCGATGCGGGCGGCGAGCGGCACCTCGGGCAGCGCCACGGCGATGCCGGCGCCGTTCGGCAGCTCCGCCTCGGCGGCACGGATGTCGCGCGCGGACACGGCGGAGGAGGCGGAGTCGACCGTGGTGAGGTTGCCGCCGTCGCCGTCCGGGTAGACGAACGCGACCGAGTACAGCGTCGGCGCGGCGGCGCGCGCGACGTAGCGGGTGGGCAGGCCGACCTCGGTCAGCTCGCGGAGGAGGGTGTCGCCCGCCTCGTCCTCGCCGACGCGGCCGATCGGGAGGACGAGCGAGCGGTCGCCGACGAGGCGCTGCAGGTAGTGGAAGACGATGTGGAGCTTGCAGGAGTCGCGGGCGTCGAGCCGCCGCACCGGCCGGCTCTCCTCCCGGCCGAGGTCCCGGTTCCCGATCAGCTCCAGCGTGATGCCCGCCCCGATGCCTCCGGTCCCGACGATCACCCGCGCCCCGGCCGGGGAGGCGCTCACGCCAGCTCCGGCAGCCACTCGCGCTCCGCCTCGAGCAGCTCGTCCGTCATGGCCCGGATCGCGTCGAGCGGGAGCACGGCGCTCGTGAGGCGGTCCATGGCGACCGCGGCGTGCACGAGGTCGCGGGAGCGGGTGCGGTAGGCCTCGACCGTGAGGGCCTGCAGGCCCACCGACGCCTGGTTCACGGCGGCGCAGGTGGTGGGCAGGTCGCCGATGACGGTCGGCTGCACGCCGCTGCCGTCGACGAGGATCGGCACCTCGACGCAGGCGCTGGGCGGCAGGTTGGTGATGAGGCCGGTGTTCGGCACGTTCCCGTACACGGTGCGGGGGGTGTCGGTCACGATCGAGTCGACGATGCGCGCCGCGTACTCCTCCGTGCTCTCGAGCTCCCCGGTGGAGGACTCCGCCGCGAGTCGCTCGAGGTCCTCGTCGGTCGTCGCGCTGGACACCTCGAGGTAGCGCCACGGCTCGGGGAGCACGCGCTGCGCATCCTCCGGGGTGCGGCGGAAGTAGGGGTAGTACTCGGACGCGTGGTGGCTCGACTCGGTCTGGAAGTAGCCGGTCAGCTCCATGATCGCGACCCGGACCGCCTCCCGGCCGCCGGCGTACCACTCGTCGATCGGCACGACGGGGGTGTGCGTGCCGTCCCGGTAGGCCGTGAGGGTGCGCTCGACGTCCGCCATCACGTCGACGCCGTCGTGCCGGTACTCGAGCATCCAGGCCTGGTGGTTGATCCCGGCCGCCCGGAAGGACCACGTGCCGTCTGCGAAGCCGCAGATGTCCGCGATCTCCTGCGCGGTGTGCTGCACCGAGTGTCACAGACCGATCGTTCTGATGCCCTCGCCGCTCGTGAACGCGCAGTTGATCGACATCGGGTTCGCGTAGTTGAGGAGGAGCGCGTCGGGGCACAGGTCGCGCATGGCGGCGCAGATCTCCGCCAGCGCGTGCATCGAGCGGAGGCCGCGCAGCACC
>JBQCCU010000308.1:0-2509 GCA_051961935.1 Amnibacterium sp.
GGCCGTCGTGCTCGGCGGGGGCGGCCCCTCGACGCCGGCGACGCGCCGCGCGATCGACGCCACGTGGCAGGCGGTGTTCGGCGGGACGTCCGCCTCCGCCGCATGGATCCCGGGGCCGGCGGCGTCGGTGCTGCGGGTGCACGAGCTGATCGCCGGGACCGCCGCGCGCCGGCGCACCCGCGGGGACGCGCAGGACGCGGTGGTCCGCGCTCGCGGACTCGTGGAGGACGAGGTGCGGCGGCTGCGAGGCCTGCTCCACGCGGTTTGAGGCCGCGCCGCAGGCGCCGGCGTCAGGCGGTGAGCACGACCGCCGTCGTCCGCAGGTCCGAGAGCAGGGAGCGCGGATCCCCGAGCAGCACGCGGCTCGCGACCCGGAGGCGCGGGAACGCGCGCTCCGTCGTGTCGACCACCCGGTCGAGGTCGGCGCGCACCCCGGCGATCACCCGCGCGCGGCGCGCCGGCTCCGCGGGCACGGCCGCCCGATCGAGCAGCCGCACCACCTCGATGTCCCCCTCGGTGCCGATCCGCTGCACGGCCTGCGACACGGCCGCACCGTGATCCGCGCCGTCGGCGATCACGACCACTCGTCTCCCCATCCGCTCTCCTCCTTCGAGCATCGAGGATCCGGGGTCCCCCGCCCGAAGGACCAGGGCCGAAGGTCCCGGCCGACTTTAGGCCCTGCCCCGACCGGGGCCCCCTCCGTACGGTCCGGAAGCAGGTGCCGATCCCGGCGCCAGGACGACAGAATGGAGCCCAGATGCCCAAGAACCTGGAGCGGTTCGACCCGCTCGCCGAGCTCGCGAACCTGCAGAAGCAGCTGTTCGACGACGGCTGGCTGTCCACGCTGCGCGCCCCCCGCCGGCCGGCGATCGACGTGTACACCGAGGACGACAAGCAGCTCACCGTCGAGGCGCACCTGCCCGACTTCTCCCGCGAGGACATCAGCGTGGACCTCGACGACGACGCCCTCGTGATCCAGGCGCAGCGCCACGAGCGCGAGGAGGACAAGAAGAAGAAGTACGTGGTGCGGGAGACGAGCGCGACCGTGTACCGGCGGATCCCGCTGCCGGAGCAGGCCGACCGCGACCACATCGCGGCGGACCTGAAGGACGGCGTCCTGAAGGTCGTCGTGCCGTTCACCGCGGCGGCGACGCCGAAGCGCATCCCCATCGGGGACACCGCTGCAGCCGCCTGAGGCGGGTCCCTGGCGGGCGCGCGCCGCGCCCGCCCGGTCCGCCGAGGTGTTCGACCGGGCGCGCCGCTACCGCGAGATCGTGGCCGTGCTCACGCGGCACGGGCTCGGCTTCGCGCTCGGCTCCCCCGGCGGCCGCGGCGGGCACCGCCCCACGCGGGCCGTCGAGGTCCGGCTCGTGCTCGAGGAGCTCGGCCCCACCTTCGTGAAGCTCGGGCAGCTGCTGTCGACGCGGCGCGACCTGCTGCCGCCGTCCTGGATCGACGAGCTCGAACGGCTGCAGGACGACGCGCCCGCCGCGCCCGACGACGCCGTGCGGCGCATCGTCGAGGCGGAGTTCGGCACGAGCCGGGAGGCGCTGTTCGCCTCCTTCGACCCGGTCCCGCTCGCGCGCGCCTCGCTCGGTCAGGCGCACGCGGCGACGCTGCCGGACGGCACCCACGTCGTCGTGAAGGTCCGCAAGCCGGGCGTCGTGGAGCAGGTGCACCTGGACCTCGAGATCCTGCAGGACCTCGCCGACCGGGCCGCCCGCACCTCCCGGTTCGCGGCCGACCTCGACCTGCCCGGCCTCGCCGGGCAGCTCGCCGCGTCGCTGACGGCCGAGCTCGACTACCTGCGGGAGGGCCGCTCCGCGGACCACTTCGCCGCGGTGTTCGCGAGCGATCCGGGCGTGCGGATCCCACGGGTGCACTGGTCCCGCACCACCCGCCGGGTCCTCACCCTCGACCGCCTCACCGGGGTGAAGGTCGACGACCTCGGCGCGCTCGAGCGGGAGGGCATCGATCCGCGGGGCATCGTGCGCCGCGCGATCCGCCTGATGGCCCGGATGGTCTTCGTCGACGGGGTCTTCCACGCGGATCCGCACCCCGGCAACCTGCTGATCGAGCCGGACGGCACGATCGGCCTCATCGACTTCGGGATGGTGGGGCACCTCGACGAGACGCTGCGGGAGCGCCTCGCGCTGCTGTTCGTCGCAGTCAGCCGCAACGACACCGACGCGACGGCGCGCGCGCTCGTCGCGGTGGCCGAGCCCGTGCGCCGGGTCGACCGGGCGGCGCTGCGCCTCGACGTGCTCCGCTTCACCACGCTCTACGCCGGCCGCTCGCTCGGCGAGCTGCGGCTGGGCGCGCTGCTGCTGCGCCTGCTCACGATCCTCCGGCGGCACCGGCTGCGCCTCCCGCAGGACCTCGCGCTGCTGATCCGGATGCTGCTGCTCGTGGACGCGATCGGCGCGCGACTCGATCCGTCGTTCGACCTCGCCGCCGAGCTGCGGCCCTACGCGGCGCGGCTCGCCGCCGAGCGGTTCTCGCCGCGGGC
>JBQCCU010000309.1:0-5833 GCA_051961935.1 Amnibacterium sp.
CGTCGCGTGCGCGACGTCGTCGGGCACGACGCCGTCCTCCACGAGGAAGCGGTGCAGGCCGCGCACCGTCGACAGCATCCGGGCGGCGCTCGACGCGGCCGCTCCGGCGTCGCGCCGCACCGCGGCGCGGAACGCGGCGACGTCCGCCTCCGTCACCTCCGCCACGTCGGCCCGGCCCGCGACGGCGAGGTGCGCCGCGTAGCGGGCGAGGTCGCGGCGGTAGGCGGCCAGCGTGTTGTCGGCGAGACCGCGCTCGACCGCGACGTGCCGGAGGAACCGGTCGATCGCGGCCACGGGCGGCAGAGCGGCGACTCCGGGCGGTCGTCGGCGAGCACCCACGGCGGACCGCCGAGGTGGGGGTGCCGCGGCCAGGGGGTGTCCCCGGGCGGCAGGGTGTCCCAGCCGCGGGAGCGGACCACGGCGGCGGCGAGGGTGCCGATCACGAGCGACGGGCTCTGCACGCGGCGGGCGAGCACGGCGTCGACCACCTCGTCGAGCGGCACCCAGCGGGTCTCGATGTCCGCCTCCTCGTCGTGCCGCGCGAACTCGGGCAGGGCGGAGATGCCGCGGGCCAGGTAGACCCGGATCGTCTCGTCGCTGCCGCCGGGCGAGTTCTGGAACTCGGCGAGCACGTTCCACCGCTCGGCGGCGAGGTCCGCCTCCTCGCCGAGCTCCCGCTGCGCGGCGGTGAGGGCGGGCTCCCCCGCCATGTCGAGCAGCCCCGCGGGGATCTCCCACACGCGGGCCCGGATGGGGTGGCGGTACTGCCGGATGAGCAGCACCCGCTCCTCGTCGTCGAGCGCGAGCACCGCGACGGCGCCCGGGTGGTCGATGAGCTCGCGGACGATCGGCGAACCGTTGTAGTCGAACCGCTCGCGGGCGACGTTCCACACGCGGCCGGAATGGATCAGCTCCCGGTGGAGCACGGGGGCGTGCTCCGGCACGTCCTCGATCGACTCAGGCATCGACCCGGTCCAGCACGTCGTCGGCGGACTCCTCGACCTGCACGGCCGCGGCGTCGTCGTCGAACAGCCGGCTCGCCCGCTGCCGGTCGAGCGCCGCGCCGATGAGGCCGCGGAACAGCGGATGCGGGCGGCTCGGCCGGCTGCGCAGCTCCGGGTGCGCCTGCGTGCCGATGTAGTACGGGTGCACGTCGCGCGGCAGCTCGACGAACTCGACGAGCCGGTGATCCGGCGACGTGCCGGAGAACACGAGCCCGGCGCCAGAGAGCCGCTCCCGGTAGTGGTTGTTCACCTCGTAGCGGTGCCGGTGCCGCTCGCTCACCTCGGCCCGCTCGTACAGGTCGCGGGCGAGCGACCCCTCCTCGAGGTCGGCGCGGTACAGGCCGAGCCGCATCGTGCCGCCGAGGTCCCCGCCGGAGAGGATCGCGACCTGCTCCGCCATCGTCGCGATGACCGGGAACGGCGTGTCCGGGTCGAACTCGGTCGAGGAGGCGCCCGGCAGCCCCGCCTCGTGGCGGGCGTACTCGATGACCATGCACTGCAGCCCGAGGCAGAGCCCGAGCGTCGGGATGCCGTTCTCGCGGGCGAAGCGGAGCGCGCCGACCTTGCCCTCGATGCCCCGCACCCCGAAGCCGCCCGGGATGCAGATCCCGTCGACGTCGGCGAGGTGACGGGCGGCCCCCTCCGGGGTCTCGCACTCGTCGCTCGGCACCCAGCGCAGGTGCACGGCGGTCTCGTGCGCGAACCCGCCGGCGCGCAGCGCCTCGGTGACGGACAGGTAGGCGTCGGGCAGATCGATGTACTTGCCGACGAGGCCGATGACGACCTCGTGCCTGGGCTCGTGGACCGCCTTCAGCACCGGGTTCCAACGACTCCAGTCGACGTCGCCGGCCTCGAGCCCGAGGGCGTCCATGATCGTGTCGTCGAGGCCCTGGTCGTGGAGCATGGCGGGGATGTCGTAGATGGACGGGGCGTCGGTCGCGTTGACCACGGCCGACTCGTCCACGTCGCACATGAGCGCGATCTTGCGCTTGTTCGCCTCGGACACCGGCCGGTCGGACCGGAGCACGAGCGCGTCGGGCTGGATGCCGATGGAGCGGAGCGCCGCGACGGAGTGCTGCGTCGGCTTCGACTTCTGCTCCCCGGACGTGTTCAGGTACGGCACGAGCGAGACGTGCACGAAGAAGACGTTGCGCCGGCCGAGCTCGTGCCGCACCTGGCGCGCGGACTCGAGGAACGGCTGGCTCTCGATGTCGCCGACGGTGCCGCCGATCTCGGTGATGATCACGTCGGGCTGCGGGTCGTCGGAGGCCTGCAGGCGCATCCGCCGCTTGATCTCGTCGGTGATGTGCGGGATGACCTGCACCGTGTCACCGAGGTACTCGCCCCGCCGCTCCTTCGCGATGACCTGCGAGTAGATCTGCCCCGTCGTGACGTTCGCGGCCTGCGAGAGGTTGATGTCGAGGAACCGCTCGTAGTGCCCGATGTCGAGGTCCGTCTCCGCGCCGTCGTCGGTGACGAACACCTCGCCGTGCTGGAACGGGTTCATCGTGCCCGGGTCGACGTTGAGGTAGGGGTCGAGCTTCTGCATCACGACCCGCAGCCCTCGAGAGCTGAGGAGGTTGCCGAGGCTGGCCGCGGTGAGGCCCTTGCCCAGCGAGGAGACCACGCCACCCGTGACGAAGATGTGCTTCGTCGTCCTGTCCGTACCGCTCTGCCCGTCGACCACGGACTTCGATCATACGGGGCGGCTCAGACCTCGCCTGCGAGGTCCAGCAGTTCTCGGGCGTGGGCGAGGGCGGAGTCGCTCGTCGTCAGGCCGGACAGCAGCCGCGCCATCTCCGCCACGCGCGCGTCGCCCGAGAGCTGCTCGACCGTGGAGACGGTCACCTCGCCGTCCGCGTCCTTCAGCACCCGCAGGTGGTTCGTCGCGAACGCGGCGACCTGGGCGAGGTGGGTCACGGCGATCACCTGCGAGGACCCCGCGAGGCGGGCGAGCCGTCGCCCGACCTCGATCGCCGCCGCGCCGCCGATGCCCGCGTCGACCTCGTCGAAGACGAACGTCGGCACCGGGTCCGATCCGGCGAGCACGACCTCGAGGGCGAGCATCACGCGGGAGAGCTCGCCGCCGGACGCCCCGCGGGCGATCGGCCGCGGCTCCGCCCCCGGGTAGGCGGACAGCAGCAGCTGCACCGCGTCGCGGCCGGTGGAGGTGAGCTCCTCCCGGCTCGCCACGTCCACGAGCACCGCGGCGGTGCCCATCGCGAGGTCGGCGAGCTCGGCCGTGACGGCGGACGCGAGCCGCTCGGCGGCCTCCCGCCGGGCCTCGGACAGCTCGCCCGCGAGTTCCTCGGCGAGGCGCTCGTCCTCCGCGACCTGGGTCTCGAGCGCATCGATCCGGTCGGTGTCGCCCTCGAGCTCGAGCAGGCGCCGGCTGCCGGCGTCGGCGTACGCGAGCACGGCGTCGAGGTCGGGTCCGTACCGGCGCTGGAGGATCGCGAGCTCGTTGATCCGCTGCTGCACGACCTCCAGCCGTCCGGGCGCGTCCGGATCGAGGCCGCCCAGGTAGGAGGCGAGGTCGGCGGACGCGTCGGCGGCGAGCGAGGCGACCGTCGCGACGTTCTCCGCGATCGCGCCGAGCGCGGGATCGAGTGCGGCGGTGCGCTCGAGCGCTCGCCGTGCCTCGACGAGGAGGGTGAGGGCGTCCACTGCGCCGACGTCCTCCGCCGAGAGGGCCTCGTGCGCGGTGGCGGCCGCCACCCGCAGTTCGTCCTGGGCACCGAGCCGTTCGGCCAGGGCGGCGAGCTCGGCGTCCTCGCCGGGCTGCGGCGCAACCCCTTCGATCTCGGCGAGCGCGGCGCGCAGGTCCGCCGCCTCCGCCTCGCGGGCGTCGCGGTCCCCCGTGAGGTGCTCGAGCTCGGCGCGGTCGGCCTGCCAGCGCCGCCACACCTGCCCGTAGTCGGTCAGGAGCGCGGCGACGGCGGGTCCGGCGAACCGGTCGAGCATCTCGCGCTGGGCGGCCGGCGACTTCAGCCGAAGCTGCTCCGACTGCCCGTGCACCGCGACCAGCTCGGTGCCGAGGTCCTGCAGCACCCCGACGGGCACCGACCGCCCCGCCACCGCGACCCGGCTGCGCCCCTCCGCCGTGACGGTGCGGCTCACGAGCAGCTCGGCGCGGCCGCCGCCGATCGGCTCGAGCTCCCCGCCCGCCTCGGCGACCCGTTCCGCGACCGGGCCGGCGTCGGGCACGACCCAGCGCGCCTCCGCGACGGCGCTGCCGGCACCGCGCCGCAGCATGCCGGAATCCGCCCGGCCGCCGAGCAGCAGGCCGAGGGCGGTGATCACCATCGTCTTGCCGGCGCCGGTCTCGCCCGTGAGCGCCGTGAAGCCGGGCCCGAGCGGCAGCGTCGCCCGCTCGATCACCCCGATCCCGCGGATCGTGATCTCCTCGATCATGCCGGCGGCCTCACGTGGCGGGGCCGCGCCAGCCCGCGACCGGGAGGTCGAACTTCTTCACGAGCCGGTCCGTGAACTGGTCCTCCGACCGGTGCAGGCGCGCGAGCCGCACCGGCGTGCCGGAGGCGCACACCTCCACCCGGGCGCCGACGGCGAGGTCGAAGGTGCGGCGTCCGTCGAACCACAGCACCCCCGTGCCGTCGGTGCGCCTCAGCACCTCGACGGCGAGCACGGAGGTGGGCGGCACGACGAGGGGCCTGGCGAAGAGCGCGTGGGCGGACAGCGGCACCATGAGCAGGGCGTCGACGGTCGGCCAGACGACGGGGCCGCCCGCGGAGAACGAGTACGCGGTCGAGCCCGTGGGCGTGGAGACGACGACGCCGTCGCAGCCGAAGGTGGACAGGGGGCGCCCGTCGACCTCGATCACGACCTCGAGCATCCGCTCCCTGGCGGCCTTCTCGACCGTGACCTCGTTCAGCGCCCAGTCGCGGTGGACGACGCGCGAGTCCTCGTACACCCGCACCTCCGCGGCGAGGCGCTCCTCCACGTCCCAGCCGCGGTCGACGATGCGGCGGATCGTGTCGCCGAGGTCCTCCCGCTCCGCCTCCGCGAGGAAGCCGACGTGGCCGAGGTTCACCCCGAGCACCGGCACCGGGGTGCCGCGGACGACCTCCGCCCCGCGCAGGATCGTGCCGTCGCCGCCCAGCACGACCACGAGCTCGAGGTCCTCGACGGCGACGTCCGCGCCGAGCAGGGCGATGTCCCGGACGACGTCGCTCACGGCGGCGAGATCACGCCGCTCGCGCCCCATGGTCACGGGCACGACGCCGCCGTCCTGCAGCAGGCGGATCACGGTGAGGGCCGCGTCGAGGGACTCGGGTCTGCCGGTGTGGGCGATCACCAGGACGTACCGGTGGTCATCGCCCATGGTCTCCCCCTTCGACGGCTCCGGCTGCGATCCGCACCCGGTGCTCCCATCCTCCCGGATCCGAACCGGATGCGGGCCGCAGGTGGGCGAGCACCTCCCGGTTGCCGTGGGTGCCCGCGATCGGCGAGGCGATCACGCCGGCGGTCCCGAGGCCCCCGTCGGCGGCCGCGCCGAGGACGGCGAGCACCGCGCCCACGCGGTCCTCCGCATCGGGCACGAGCCCGCCGCGGACACGGTCCCGGCCGACCTCGAACTGCGGCTTGATCAGGCAGACCGCGTCGCCGCCCGGCGCGAGCACCGCGGCCACGGCGGGCAGCACGTGGCGGAGCGAGATGAACGACAGGTCCGCGACGACGAGCGAGGGCGCCTCGGGCGTGCCGGTCAGGTCCGCGAGCCGCCCGGGTGTGAGGGCGCGGGCGTTCTCCCCCTCCACCACCACGACCCGCGGGTCGGCGCGCAGCTCGGGGACCAGCTGGTCGTGGCCGAC
>JBQCCU010000310.1:0-3818 GCA_051961935.1 Amnibacterium sp.
GCCACACGAGCGCGGCGACGGGGTCGGTACCGATGCGCCCCACCACCTCGCGGGCGTCGGCGGCCTGCTCGCCACCGGCCTCCCGGTAGCGACGGAGGAGGTTGCCCGCTGAGGCGTAGACCTCCACGCACCCGCGCTGGCCGCAGCTGCAGAGCTCGCCGTCGGGCACGACGGTGACGTGGCCGAACTCGCCGGCCGCGCCGCCCTCGCCGACGATGAACGACCCGCCGCTCACGACGGTCGCCGAGACGCCGGTGCCGATCGGGATGAAGACGAGGTTGTCCGCGCCGAGCCCCGCGGCACGCCGGGCCGCCTGCTCGGCGCGGGTCGCCGCGCGCGCGTCGTGGTCGAGTGCGACGGGCTCGCCGAAGCGCGCCCGGAGGATGTCGGCGACGGGGAGGGCCGCCCAGCCGAGATTCACGGCCAGCACCACGACGCCCGCCTCGCTGTCCACGAGCCCGGGCGAGCACACCCCGATGCCCGTGACGAGGAGGTCCTCGCTCGCCGCACGCGCCACGAGCTCGTCGACCACCTCCGTGACCGCTGCCATGGGCTGGTCCTCGAGACCGCCGGATCGGGGGCGGCCCCGGAACGTCGGGGAGCTCGCGAAGGCGAGCCCGGCGCCGTCCTCGGGGTAGAGCGCGCCCTTCACGGTGGTTCCGCCGATGTCGACGGCGACGACCACGCGCGGGCCGGTCATCAGAAGGCGCTCGCCGGGAGGAGGGAGCCGCCTTGCGCCAGCTCGTTCACCCGGGCCGGCGCCAGGAACTCGTCCAGCGCGAGGATGCTCGCTCCCCGGATCGGTGCGTCCCTCGGTGCACGGCTGGCCCGCACCTCCAGGTCGTCGGCGACGAGCGGGAGGCACGTGCGGTAGAGCTCGCCGCGGATCGCGGCGACGAGCGGCGGGGACGCGGACATGGAACCGGCGAGGACGACCTCCCGGGGGTTGAAGAAGTTCGCGATGCCCCCGAGCACCCGGCCGATCTTGACGCCCGCCTCGCGCAGCTCCTCGACCACCGCCGGATCGCCTTGCGCGGCCAGGCGCAGCAGCTCCGCCGTGGAGGACACGTCGTGCCCCGTCTCCCGCAGACGAGCGATGATCGCCCTGCCGGAGGCCAGGGACTCCAGGCAGTTCGGCACGCCGCAGGTGCAGCCGATGGCGGAGACCCCGTCGACCGTCGTGTGCGCGAGCTCCCCGGCCGCGCCGCCGACCCCTCGATGCAACCGTCCCCGGACGATGATCCCGCTGCCGATGCGGGTGCCGAGCTTCACGGCGATGAGCTGCGACTGCTCCGGGTCCTGCTGGTCGGAGCGCTCGGCGAGGGCGATGAGGTTCGCGTCGTTCTCGACGAGGACCGGGACGTCCGTGTGCGCGGCGAACAGATCGCCCAGCACGACGCCGTCCCAGGACGGATCGAAGCTCGGGGTGACGATGCGGCCCTCGGGGTACGCGACGGGGGCGGGCACGCCGATCGCGATCGCCCGGAGCGCGGACGGGTGCAGGTCGCTGTCCTGCACGAGCTCCTCGAACCGTCTCCAGAGCTCGAGCACCGCATCGCGCGGGCTGTCCGTGCGCCGCAGCGGCGTGGAGGATCCGGTCGTGTCGCTGTCCAGCAGCTCCCGGCCGGCCAGGTCGGTGAGGGCGATCCGTGCGTGATTGGCGCCGAGGTCGATCGCCAGGACGAAGCCGCTCGAGCCGTCCAAGGTGAGCCGTCGCCCGCGCCGGTCGCCGCCTTCGGTCGTCGAGCCGACCTCGCGCACGAGCCCGACCGACGCGAGCGCGTCGACGCGGAGCGACACGGTGGAGGGCGCGAGGCCCGTCATGCGCGCGAGCGCGGAACGCGAGACCACCCCGTTGGAGCGGATGAGGCGAAGGACGTCGCCCGCCGAACCGGGAGCGGACTCCAGGTCCTGGTACTGCTGGCGGCCGTGCATGGCGTCATGTTAGCCAGACTCTTGTTCGAGAATCGACGAACTTTTTCGCGGTGTCGCACCTTTACTCTTCGACTCAGGACTGCGATAGTGCAGTCGCGACGACGGCGTCTCGACTCGAGGTCCTTCCACCTCGGACAGGCGTGCTCGCCGGCGTTTCCGCGTCACCCCCGCTGAGGTACCAGGAAGGACGAGTCATGCATCTCTCCCGTTCCCCAAGGTGGCGTCGCCTCGGCGCCGCCGTGGCGACCGCGGCCGCCATCGCCATGGTCGCCACGGGGTGCACGTCCGGAGGCTCGTCGTCCCATTCCGGCTCCAACGTGGCCGTCAGCATCGCGAACACGAGCGGCGCCACCTGGACGTGCGGGTTCAACCCGTTCAACCCGTCGGTCCAGGGCGAGTCCTTCGGGTTCAGCTACGAGCCGCTGATCTTCGTCAACGCGCTCAAGAACTCCGCGCAGACGCCCATGCTGGCCACCAAGTCGGCGTGGTCGAACGACTTCAAGACCCTCACGTTCACGATCCGTCAGGGGGTCAAGTGGAGTGACGGCAAGCCCTTCAGCGCCGCCGACGTCGCCTTCACGTTCAATCTCCTGAAGAAGTACCCCGGCCTGGACCTGAACGCGGTCTGGTCCGCCTCCTCGGGTCTCGAGTCGGTCACGCAGTCCGGCACCGACCAGGTGGTGTTCCAGTTCAAGTCCGCCGCGCAGCCGTACTTCTACTACATCGCCGACCAGACGGCCATCGTGCCGCAGCACATCTGGTCCACCGGGACCGTCGGCAACCCCGTGAACTACGCCGACCCCAAGCCGGTCGGCACCGGTCCGTACACCGTCGGGAGCTGCTCGCCCCAGAACATCCGGTACACGGCGAATCCCACCTACTGGCAGCACGGCAAGCCGGAGGTGAAGACGGTCAACTACCCTGCGTACACGGACAACTCGCCCGCCAACCAGGACCTGGCGAGCGGGAAGGCGCAGTGGGGCGGCCAGTTCATCCCGAGCATCGACAAGTACTACGTCGCGCGGGACAAGGCCCACAACCACTACTGGTTCCCGCCGACCTCGAACGTGAGCCTGGCGTTCAACCTCAAGCACCCGGTGACCGGCAAGGTCGCGGTGCGACAGGCGATCGCATACGCCGTCGACCGCAACCAGGTCGGGAAGATCGGTGAGAACGGCTACCAGCCGGGCGCGAACCAGTCCGGCATCGTGCTGCCCACGTTCCAGTCGTGGTACGACGCCGGCCTCGCCAAGCAGTACGACTACACGCAGAACCAGGCCAAGGCGAAGCAGCTGCTCGCCTCCGCCGGCTACTCCGCGAGCAACCCGCTCAAGCTCACGGTGCTGACGGTCAGCGGGTACACCGACTGGGACGCGTCGCTGCAGGAGATCAAGCAGGAGCTCGCGCAGGTGGGTGTCGACCTGACCGTGCAGGACGTCGCCGGTCAGACCTACAACACCCGCCTCTACAAGGGTGACTTCGACGCCGCGTACATCGCCGAGACCGGCGGCCCCGAGCCCTACTACGAGCTGCGGCAGGAGCTGCTCAGCGCGAACACCGCGCCGCTGGGACAGAACGCGACGACGAACTACATGCGGTTCTCCGACCCGGCCGTCGACCAGCTGCTCAACCAGTACGCGAGCGCAGGGTCGGCCGAGCAGCACAGCATCATCGGCCAGCTGCAGAAGGTCATGCTGACGCAGGTGCCGGTCATCCCGATGACCGAGAACGTGAGCTGGTTCCAGTACAGCACCAAGAGCATCACCGGGTGGCCGAGCGCGTCGGACCCCTACGCGCTGCCGGCGCCGTACGCCCTCCCCGACGAGGAGCAGGTGCTGCTCCACCTGAAGGCGAAGTGATCCGCCACAGCGGGCTGGGGGACT
>JBQCCU010000311.1:0-5844 GCA_051961935.1 Amnibacterium sp.
TGATGCGCCATGGCACGATCGAGTCATGACCGAACGCGTGGAGAAGTCCGACGAGCAATGGCGTCAGGAGCTGTCGCCGAAGGAGTACGCCGTCCTCCGGGAGGCGGCCACCGAGCCGGCCTGGACCGGCGAGCTTCTCGACGAGAAGCGTGTCGGCGTCTACCGCTGCCGGGCGTGCGGCACGGAGCTCTTCCGCTCGGACACCAAGTTCGAGTCGCACTGCGGCTGGCCGTCGTTCTACGACCCCAAGGACTCCTCGGCCGTCACGCTGCTCGAGGACCGCACCTACGGCATGGTGCGCACCGAGGTGCGCTGCGCCACCTGCGACTCGCACCTGGGCCACGTCTTCGACGACGCACCGCAGACCCCGACGGGCGAGCGCTACTGCATGAACTCGGTCTCGCTCCAGTTCGACGAGAACGCGACCGCCTGAACCCGTCCCCACGCGTCGCCCGGTGACCATCGGTCGCCGGGCGACGCGTCGTTCCGGCGCGTCCCGTCTCTGCTGCCCGCACGGACGACTGCTGCCGCCGTTCCTGCCGCAGTCGTCCCTCCGGACAGCACACACCGACGGCACCGCGACGTGGGGCTCGCGCCGGACGCCGCGCGGCCCTACCGTCCCCGCATGGGCTTCATCACGGGGTTCCGTCGGGCGCTCGGGCTCGGCGGCACGGACGACGGCGGCCTCGGCTCGGTCGTGCGCAACGTGGGCCAGATCGAGCTGTTCGGCACCGTGGTCTCGAAGGGCGCCTTCGAGGAGCCGCCGGCCTACGAGGTGCGGCTCGACGAGGACCACCTGCCGTGGGAGCTCGGCGCCTCCGACACCGACTGACGCGCCTTGGCGGATCCTCAGCCGACGCGCCCGTAGCCTCGCCGCATGACGCAGCAGCTGGATCGAAGGACGACCGTGGAGCGGTTCGCCGACCGGGCGGGCATCGACCTGCCGCGCGGATCCGCGCAGCCGTCGCCCTGGCGCTTCGCCGTCGCGCTCGTCGTCGCCGTGGTCGGCTCCCTCGTCGCCTGCTGGCTGATCGCCACCGCATCGATCGCGCTGCTGCCGTCGCTGCGGGGCTACGACCACTTCCGCTTCGCCGACTACGCGAAGCTCACCGTGATCGGCGTCGTGATCGCCTCCCTCGCCTGGCCCGTCGTGTGCTGGTTCTCCACGCGCGCGGCCCGCATCCTCGCGGTGCTCGCAGTGCTCGTGACGATCGCGAGCTTCGCGCCGGACGTCTGGATCGGGATCCACGGGCAGCCGGCGGCCGGGGTGCTCGCGCTCGCGGTCATGCACGTGGCGCTGCTGCTCGTCACCTACCCGGCCCTCGTGCTGATCGCCCCGCAACGGCGGCCCGGGCGGAACGTCCCGAGGCGCTGACCTCGCGGCCGGTGGTTGCATCGATCCCGTGGAGTACGAGATCGACGACGCACCGGACCGCATCGACCTGGGCGTGGTGGCCCGCTTCCTCACCGAGGACGCCTACTGGCACCGCTGGCGCACGCGCGAGCAGGTGGAGCGCCAGGTGCGCGCCGCCTGGCGGGTCGTCGGCGCCTACGAGGCGGCGACGGGGCGGCAGGTCGGGTTCGCCAGGGCGGTCTCGGACGGGGTCTCCGACGCCTACCTCGCCGACGTCTTCGTGCTGCCGGAGCACCGCGGTGCCGGGCTCGGCAAGCGGCTCGTCGCAGCCATGATCGAGGAGGGCCCGGGGCGCGACTTCCGGTGGCTGCTCTCCACGAAGGACGCGCACGGCCTCTACCGGTCCTTCGGCTTCGGTGCGCCGAGCGAGCGGGTCATGGAGCGGCCGGGCCGGCTGGGCTGAGCCCGGCGGGCAGCAGGTGCCCGAGCCGGATGCGCTTCGTCTCCAGGTACCCGTCGCTGACCGCGCCGTTGTGGAGCACGAGCGGCACCCGCTCGGCGACCCGGACGCCGCGGGCGGTGAGGTCCGCGATCTTGCGCGGGTTGTTCGTGAGCAGCCGCACGGTGGTGAGGCCGAGGTCGGTGAGGATCGCCGCCGCCGCGGCGTAGTCGCGCCCGTCGACGGGCAGTCCCAGCTCGGCGTTCGCATCCACCGTGTCGAGCCCCTCCTCCTGCAGCCGGTACGCGCGCAGCTTGTTCACGAGCCCGATCCCCCGGCCCTCGTGACCCCGCATGTAGACGACCACGCCGCCCTCGGCCGCGATGGCCGCAAGCGCTGCCTCGAGTTGCGGGCCGCACTCGCATCGGGACGACCCGAGCACCTCCCCGGTGAGGCACTCCGAGTGCACGCGCACGAGCGGGAGGGGACCGAGGGGGTCGGCGATCACGGCGAGGTGGTCGGCGCCGCTCGCCGCCTCCCGGTAGGCGCGCACGCGGACCACCCCGTGGCGGGACGGGAGTCGCGTCTCGACCTCGAATCGCACGGCGCCTGCGAGTGCCGCGCTCATGCCGCGCTCCCCACCGAGCCCAGCTCCCGCTCCACGGTGGCGAGCAGCTCGGCGCCCGACCGGGCGAACTGCTCGACGCCGCGACGTTCGAGCACGGCCACGACGTCGTCGTAGTCGATGCCGGCGTCGGCGAGCGCGTCGAGCGCCGCTCGGGCGGAGGCCGCTGGCATCACCGCGAGGTCGCCGGGATCCCCGTGCTCCGCCACCGCACGGAGGGTCGCCTCTGGCATCGTGATCACGACGCCCTCGGTGGCGAGCTCGTCGACGTACCGGGTGTCGCGCATCCCGGGGTCCTTCACGCCGGTCGAGGCCCACAGCAGGCGCTGCGGATGCGCACCCACCCTGACGAGCCGCTGGGCCCGCTCGGACGCGAAGCGCTCGTCGCACGCCTCGAGCGCGAGACGGCAGTTCGCGATGGCGGCCGTGCCCCGCAGCTGCGCGGCGAGCACGGAGTCCGTCGACGCGAGGCGCGCATCGACCTCGGCGTCGACGCGCGACACGAAGAACGACGCAACGGAGCGGATGCCCGCGAGCGACCGCCCCGCGGCGGCGGCCCGCTCGAGGCCGCCCAGGTAGGCGTCCACGACCTCCCGGTAGCGGCCCAGCCCGAAGATCAGCGTCACGTTGACGCTGATGCCCTCGGCCGTCGCGGCCTCAAAGGCGTCGAGGCCGGCGGGAGTGGCGGGGATCTTCACGAACACGTTCGGGCGGCCGACCTCCCGCACGAGCCGCCTGGCCTCGGCGAGGGTCGCCGGCGCGTCGTGCGCGACGGCGGCGGGCACCTCGATGGACACCCATCCGTCTGCGCCGCCCGTCCGGGCCGACACCTGCGCCAGCACGTCGGCCGCGGCGCGCACGTCCGCGGTCATCAGCTGGAAGGCGGCTTCCAAGGCCGAGGCACCGGCCAACGCCCGGATGGCGTTGCGGTAGCCGGCGGACCCGAGCGCGGCGGCGAAGATCGTGGGGTTCGTCGTCACGCCGGTGACGTCGCTCTCCGCGACCAGTCGTTCGAGCCCGCCGCCCGTGATGCGATCGCGGGAGAGGTCGTCCAGCCACAGCGCGACGCCGCAGGCGGCGAGGTCGCGGGTTCGGATGCTCACAGCTCCTCCAAGGGGATATCGGGGTCGGCGAGCCGACCGGGGTCGACGGCGGCGCCGCGGCCGATCAGGGCGGCCAGCACCCCGTCGCGGTCCGGGGTGTTGATCCGGATGCCGGCGACCGGGCGGCCGTCGGCGAGCCAGATCCCGGTGAGCGCGCCGTCGCCGGCGCTGCCACGGATCACCGGCCGCGCGCCGCGCATGAGGGGCGCGAAGCCGACGAACTGCATCCGCACGTCGAACTGGGCGCTGAGGAAGGAGGGGACGTCGTCGTAGCGGTCCTCCCCGCCCGTGATCGCGGCCGCGGCGACCGCGCCGCCGCGCAGGGCGTTGCCGAAGTGCTCGCTGCGGATGGCGACGCCGGCTCGGGGGTGCTGCACGCTCGCGTTGTCGCCTCCGCCCCACACCCGGTCGGCGTTGGTGCGCATCCGGGCTTCCACCCGGACGCCGCCGCCGTCGATGGCGACGCCCGCCCGGTGGGCGAGCCGCAGGTCGGGGACCGCGCCGATGCCGACGACCACGAGGTCGGCCGGCACCACCTCGCCGGTCTCGAGGCGCACGCCGTCGACCCGTCCGGCGCCGGCGGTGAAGGCCGTGACGGTGACCGAGCGTCGGACCCGCACCCCGTTCCGGGTGTGGAGGTCGAGGAAGAAGGTGCCGAGCTCCTCGCCGAGCGCGGCGGCGAGGGGCACGGCGTCGCGCTCGAGCACCGTCACGTCGTGGCCGAGCATCCTCGCGCTCGCGGCCACCTCCATGCCGATCCAGCCGGACCCGACGACGACGACGACGCGGCGGCCGCCGCCGGCGAGCCGGGTCCGCAGCCGGTCGGCGTCCGCGACGGTGCGGAGGGTGTGCACACCGGGCAGCCGGCCGCCGTCGACGTCGAGCCGGCGCGGCACCGAACCGGTGGCGAGCACGGCGCCGTCCGAGTCGATCCGCTCGCCGGAGACGAGCCGCCCGGCGCCGCTCGCGGGCGAGACCTCGGCGACGGTCGTGCCGGTGCGCAGCTCGATGCCCCGTTCCTCGAAGCTCGCCGCCGGATGGAGGAAGAGCGACTCGAGGTCGGCCTCGCCGCGCAGGTACTGCTTCGAGAGCCCGGGCCGCAGGTACGGCCGGTGCGCGTCGGCACCGACCAGGGTGATGCGGCCCGGGAACCCGCGATCCCGCAACGCGGTCGCGACGGCGCCGCCTCCCGGTCCCGCTCCGACGATCAGGATGTGCTTCATGGTGCGGCGCTCCGCCTCCTCGCCAGTGGATGGTGGAGGTGACGGTAGGCCGGTTCCGTTCTATAGTCAAGCACGGTTGTTTTAGAAATAGGAGGTCCGATGGTGATGGACGACCAGCAGGCCAGGCTGCGG
Organism: Amnibacterium sp.; assembly: GCA_051961935.1. GTDB lineage: Bacteria > Actinomycetota > Actinomycetes > Actinomycetales > Microbacteriaceae > Amnibacterium. The sequence goes on from JBQCCU010000311.1 coordinate 4,877, forward strand.
GCGCTCGCGGGCGTCAGCGACCCCGCGGATCGCGCCTGCTTCGACGCGGTCGCGGGCAGCGAGGACGCGATCGGCCGCGACGAGGTCGCGGAACGGCTCGGCGTCCCGCGGGCGACCGTCGCCTTCCGGCTCGACCGGCTCGTGGCCCTCGGCCTCCTCACGACCCAGTTCCGCCGCCGGAGCGGCCGTGCCGGGCCGGGGGCGGGCCGCCCCGCCAAGCTCTACCGCCTCGCCGTCCCGGAGATCGCCGCATCCGTGCCCGAGCGTCACTACGACCTCGCGGCCGACCTGCTGGCGACCGCGGTGGAGCAGGTGACAGGCGGCACGTCCATGCGGGACGCGCTCGAGCGGACCGCGTTCGACCGCGGGATCGCGATCGGCGCGGGGGCGCGCTCCCTCGATGCCGCGCTCGAGGACGGCGGCTACATCCCGGTGCCGGACGGCGGCGGGATCCGACTCACGAACTGCCCCTTCCACCGACTTGCCGTGAGCCACACCGCCACGATCTGCGCGGTGAACCACGCCCTCCTCGAAGGGGTGCTGCAGGGGGTCGGCGACGACCCCGCCCGCGCTGCGTTCCAGCCCGATCCGCCGGGCTGCTGCGTGCGGATCCGGGCTGCTGACTGACTCACGCGGACACGGCCCGAGGAATCCGGGCGCGAAGCGACATCCCGGGCGGGTTAAGACGCCCGGGATGTCGCAAGTCGCCCGGATCCGGGTCGGACGCGGCTGGAGCCGACTGCGGGACTCGAACCCGCAACCCCCGTATTACAAGTACGGTGCGCTACCAGTTGCGCCAAGCCGGCCTACGGCGTCCGAGTCTACGGACGCCGCACGCCGTCACCGATGCCACGTCGCGCGGTCGGCGCACCGCGCGACGTGGGGGGAGGTGTGGCCGGCCCCCGCAACTTATTGGTAGGAATGGGGCGAGGGCTAGAGGATGCGGACGGGGGCTTCGCCCTGGGGGG
>JBQCCU010000312.1:0-7431 GCA_051961935.1 Amnibacterium sp.
CGGCGCTCCGGGTCCGGCTTGAACGCCTTCAGCACCGCGTCCAGGTGGTCGACGCCCTCGAGGTACTCGACCGCGACGCCCTCGATGCGCAGGTCGTGGCCCCACACCTTCTCGATGAGGTCCGCGTCGTGGCGGCCCTCCACGAAGATGCGGCTGCTCCTGGCCACCCGGGCCTTCGCATCCGGAACGGCGAAGGACCCGGACGCGCTGCGCAGCGGCCGTGAGGACGCCGGCTGCGCCTTCGGTACCCGCAGCGCCACGGCCTGCCCGTCGATCAGGAAGCCGGGGCCGATCGGGAAGACGCGCACCTTGCCGCGCCGGTCCTCGAGGCGCACCATCCGGCCCTCCACGCCGACGACGGCCCCGACGAAGCCGCTCGCGACCTCCTCGACCACGAGGTCGCGCACCGCCTCGACCACCTTCGGCGGCGGGGCCTTCTTCTTCCAGCCGCCGTCCGCGAGCACGTCCGCGCCGTATCGATCCCAGGTCACGGTCCTCGACGGTAGGCGGCGGGCCCCCGCGGGCCGTGCAGCGGGCCCGCGCGTCCGCGAACGGCGCACGCCCATCCGTCCTCGGTACGGTTCGGATGCGGAGGAAGGGCGGGCATGGCGAGGATCCTGATCACCGGCGCGGCGGGCAGCATCGGCACCGCCGTCGTCCCCCTGCTGCGCGAGCAGGGCCACGCGCTGCGGCTGCTGGACCTCGTCCAGCCCCCGGCGGCGATCGGGGTCGACGACGTGCTGCTCGGCTCCGCGACGGACTAGGCGGCGATGCGGGACGCGGCGGCGGGCGTCGACCTGCTCGTGCACCTCGCGAGCTTCCCGAACGAGCGCACCTGGCGGGAGATCCTCGACACGAACGTGGAGTCGGCACGCGTGGTGCTCGACGCGGCACGCGATGCCGCCGTCCCCGTGACCCTGCTCGCGAGCTCCGTGCACGCGGCCGGCTTCGTCCCGTCCGACGAGGCCGGCGACCGGATCGCCCCGGCGCGTCCCGACACGTACTACGGGTGGGCGAAGGTCGCGGGCGAGGCGCTGGCGAGCCTCTACGCGGACCGCTTCGGGATGCGGATCGTCTCGGCCCGGATCATGAGCTTCCTGCCCCGCCCGACCACCGCGCGGGCGCTGTCGACGTGGCTCTCCCCGGCCGACTTCGCCCGGCTGGTCCTCGCGGCGCGCTCTGCGCCGGTGGGGCACTCGATCGTGTGGGGCGTCTCGAACAACACCCGCCGCACCGTGTCGCTCGAGGCGGGCCGCGAGCTCGGGTACGAGCCGCAGGACGACGCGGAGGCGTACGCGGACGAGGTCGCGGCCGACCTCGGGCTGCCGGACGGATCCGCCGTGCCGCCGGTCGGCTCCGAGCCGCTCGGCGGCACGTTCGCCGACCGGTCGAACCCGCTCGGCGAGCGCTGGTAGTGGCCCACATCGGCACCTCCGGCTGGAGCTACGACCACTGGAGCGGGGTGCTCTACGAACCCCAGCTGCCGCCGCGCCGCCGGCTGGAGGTGTACACGGCGCACTTCTCCACCGTCGAGCTGAACGCGAGCTTCTACCGCTGGCCGCCCGCGCGCACGTTCGCGTCCTGGCGGCAGCGGCTCCCGCCCGGCTTCCTGCTCTCCGTGAAGGCGCCGCGCGGCCTCACGCACGCGAAGCGCCTGCTCGAGCCGGAGCAGTGGATCGAGCGGATCGCGGCCGGCTGGCACGAGCTCGGGCCGGTCCGGGCGGTGCTGCTCGTGCAGCTGCACCCGAAGCACGAGCGGGACGACGCCCGCCTCGACCACTTCCTGCGGAGCGTGCCCGACTGGATCAGCGTCGCCGTCGAGTTCCGGCATCCGTCGTGGCACGTCGAGGAGGTCTTCCGCCTCCTCGAGGCCCGCGGCGCGGCCTACTGCGTGATGAGCGGCGCCAGGCTGCCGTGCATCCTCCGCGCGACCGCGCACCGCGTGTACGTGCGCTTCCACGGGCCCGACGCCGAGTCGCTGTACGCCGGCTCGTACACCGACGACGACCTGCGCTGGTGGGCCGACCGCATCCGCGAGTGGGAGGCGGCGGGTCACGAGGTGTTCGCCTACTTCAACAACGACGGCGAGGGCCACGCGGTCCGCAACGCGTGGCGGCTGATCGAGCTCACCCGCTGAACGGGTTCGGGACATCCGCACGGGCTCGCCCGCGGACAGATGTCCCGAAGCCGTGCAGACGCGGCGGCGTCAGTCCTCGCCGATGTCCTCGTTCCACACGTCGGGGTTGACCCGGATCCAGTCGGCCATCATCGCGATGAGGTCCGGGTCCTCGAGCACGACGACGTCGGCGCCGTGCTCGGCGATCCAGTCCTGGCCGCCCAGGAAGTTCACGTCCTCGCCCACGACGACCCGCCCGATGCCGAACTGGCGGATGAGGCCGGAGCAGTACCAGCAGGGCGAGAGGGTGGTGGCCATCGTCGTGTCGCGGTAGGACCGCTGGCGGCCGGCGGCGCGGAACGCGTCCGTCTCGCCGTGCGCGGACGCGTCGCCGTGCTGCACCCGCCGGTTGTGGCCCGCGCCGAGCAGCCGCCCCTCGCGGTCGAACAGGGCCGCGCCGATCGGGACGCCGCCCTCGCGGGCCCCGATCCGCGCCTGCTCGGCCGCGACGGCGAGCTTCTCCTCGTCGGTGACGTACCGCCGCTCGTCGCTCATGCGACGCTCGCCGCGTCGGTGTGCGCGGGCACCTCGATGCCGTCCTTCGGCAGGGCGCCACCGAGGCGCGGCTTGAAGACGGGGAAGAGGGCGAGGTAGACGACCGCGGCGAGCACGAAGCCGACGAGCGGGGTGAGGTCGCCGATGCCGTAGTCGCTGACGAACCCGTGGCTGAACCGCTCGGTCGGCGCGACGAGCAGGCCGGTGTAGAGCGTCTGGTTCGAGAACAGCCAGATGGAGACCACGATGCCGACCACGAGGGCGATGAAGCCGGGCCAGTTCGTGTAGCGCGCGTCGTCGCTGAGGAAGGCCGCGATGCGGGTCCCCCGCCGCTTGTAGCGGTCGGTGAGCACCACCCCGAGCCACGGGGCGATCCAGTAGGCGATCACGAGGAGGAAGTTCTCGTACGTGCCCTTCGGGTCGCCCGCCGCCGCGAGGGCGATGAAGAAGCCGATGATCCCGAACCCGACGGCGACGATCGCGCGGCGGAGCGTGAACGGGATCCGCACGCCGGCGGCGAGGAAGCTCATCGCACCGGAGTAGATGTTCAGCGCGTTCGCCGCGATGGCGCCGACGCAGATCGCGAGGAGCGTGAGCTTGCCGATGAGCAGCGGCATCACGTGGGTCGAGGTGAAGACGTCGGTGGGGCTGCCGGTGCCGAAGTCGACGACGGTCGCCGCCGCCGCGCCCGCCGCCATGAGGACGGTGCAGGAGACGAAGTCGCCGAGGAACGCCGCGAGGCCCGTCTTGCGCGGCGACGTGCGCGCCGGCAGGTACCGGGTGTAGTCGGTGGCGTACGGGTTCCAGCCCGCCGCGTAGCCGAACGCGGCCGCCGCGGCGACGGTGAAGCCGCCGAAGCCGGCGGTCATGCCGCCAGGGCCGCCGTGAGCGCCGCCGCCGAGATGCCCGCTTCCGATCGCGAAGATCGTCGCGAGCAGGAAGATCACCCCGAGCACGATCGAGGCGTACCGCTCGAAGCCCTGCACGAGGTCGTGCCCGATGAACGCGACCGCGACCTGCACGATCACGATGAGCAGCAGGCTCAGCCAGATCGGCATGCCGGTCAGGCTCGAGAGGGCGAACGCCCCGCTCACGGAGTTCGTGGCGAACCAGCCGAGGCCGGCCATCACGGTGTTGAGGGCGGCGGGGAGGATGTTGCCGCGGGTGCCGAACGCCGTGCGGCCGAGCACCATCTGGGCGACGCCGTCGCGGGGGCCCCAGCTGGAGAGGATCCCCTGCGTGAGGCTGCCGAGCAGGTTGCCGAGCACGAGCGCGCCCATGGCCTGCCAGAAGCCGAGCCCGAAGAACGCGACGGCGATGATGCCGACGTAGATGGTCGCGAACTCGAGGTTCGGCGCGCTCCAGGTGGCGAGGAGCTGCCAGGGCGAGCCGTGGCGACGGTCGAGCGGGATCGCCTCGATGCCTCCCGCCTCGACGATGGACCTTCTCTCGGTGGGCGGGGCGCTCGTGGTCGTCACGGGGATCAAGCCTAGGAGTTCCCGAAGGACCGTCCGGCGGCCGTTACCCATCCGCGAGGCAGTGGTAACAGGCCCGAAACGTGGGCGGGCGGATTCAGGCCAGCCGGGGCGGGTTCCGGATGCCGAACTCGTGTCGCAGCACGCTCCGCGCCGCCAGGTAGCCGGCCTGCCCGTGCACGCCGGGCCCCGGCGCCGCCGAGGACGAGCAGAGGTAGACGCCGCGACCGACGCGCCACGGATCCGGGGAGGGCAGGGGGCGGGCCAGCAGCTGGAGCACGTCGACGGCGCCCGCGGCGATGTCGCCGCCGCCGTAGTTCGGGTCGTACCGCTCCATGTCCGCGGCGCTGCGGGCGTTGGCGGCGAGCACCAGGTCCCGGAAGCCCGGGGCGAACCGCTCGATCTGCGCGGTCACGAGCTCGGTCGGGTCGAGCGTCGCCCCGTTCGGCAGGTGCGTGTAGGTCCAGAGCACGTGCTTGCCGGCCGGCGCCCGCGTCGGGTCGAGCACGCTCGGCTGGGCGACGAGCACGTAGGGGCTCTCGGGGATCCGGCCGGCCGCCACCGCCCGCTCCGCCGCGGCGATCTCCGCGCGGGTGCCACCGAGGTGCAGCGTGACCGCGCCCCTCGCCTCCGGGTTCGTCCACGGCACCGGGCCGTCGAGGGCGAAGTCGACCTTGCCGATGCCGTCGCCGAACCGGAACCGGGCGAGCAGCGCCCGGACCGCGGCGGGGATGCGGCGCCCCGCGATCGTCAGCAGGGCGGGCACGCTCGTGTCGAGCAGCAGGGCCGTGGCGGACGGCAGGTCGGCGGGGCGGCGGACCTCGCGCCCGGTCTCGATGCGGCCGCCGTGGGCGAGGAGGTCGGCCGCGAGCGCGTCGACGATCGCCTGGCTGCCGCCCACGGGGATCGGCCAGCCGCCCGCGTGCCCGGCGACCGCGAGCGCGAGTCCCGCCGCGGCGGGACCGAGGGTGGGCATCGGGCGGATGGTGTGCGCCATCACGCCGGTCAGCAGCGCGGGCGCCTCCTCGGTGCGCCAGCGCCGGTTCCACGCGGGGGTGCCCTGGTCGAGCGCCGCGAGCCCGAAGCGGAGCGCCGCGCCCGGGTCGGCCGGCAGCCGGAGGACCGGGCCGCCGGTGAACCGCGCGACCGCGCGCGACCGCGCGACGAGCGGGCCGAGCAGCCGCATCCAGGCGGGGCCGTCGGCGCCGAGGCCCGCGGCGGTGCGGCGCAGGTCCCGCCAGGCGAGCGCCGCGTGCCCGTCGTCGAGGGGGTGCGCGTAGGAGAGCTCGGGGGTGAGGAGCGGCACCCGGTCCGCCAGCCGGAACCGGCGGAAGAACGGTGAGGCGACGGCCATCGGATGCACGGCCGAGCCGAGGTCGTGCCGGAAACCGGGGAGGGTCGTCTCCGCGGTGCGCGCGCCGCCGCCGATGGTGTCGCCCCGCTCCAGGACGGTGACCGAGAGGCCGGCCCGCGCGAGCACGACGGCCGCGGCGAGGCCGTTCGGCCCGGCGCCGACGACGAGCGCGTCGATGCCGCTCACGGCATGCATCCGGGAACGGGCATCCTCCGATCCTCGCCGCTGCCGCCCCGGCCGCACAACCGGTGGGACCCCGGATTGCCTGGGCGTCACGGGCGGCGGCAGGATGACCGCATGCCCGAGATCGAGACCGTCCACGACGAGGCGCACTCCCGCTACCTGGCCTCCCTGGACGGGGAGGTGATCGGCGAGGCCGTGTATCGCGACGTCGCCGACGGCCGCATCTTCACCCACAGCGAGATCAACCCCGCGTACGAGCATCAGGGCTTCGGCACGCAGATGGTGCGAGCGGCCCTCGACGACACCCGGGCCGCCGGGCTGAAGCCCATCGGCCAGTGCTCGATGGTCCGCAACTTCCTGGCGGAGCACCCCGACTACAGCCGCCGCTGAGCCCGGGAGCACGGCGATGGATCCCCTGACCGTGGTGCGGACCATGTGGGCCCGCATCGACGCCCGGGACTGGGACGGCGTGCGGGCGCTGCTGCACCCCGACATCACGCTGGAGTACCCGGTGACGAACGAGGTGTTCCGTGGCGCCGACGCCGTCATCGCGATCAACGCCGAGTACCCCGACGGGTGGCGCGTCCGTCCACGGACCTTCCTGCTCACCGGGGACGCCGTCGTGGCGGAGGTCGATGTGCCGATGGGCCGCACCCCGTTCCGCTCCGTCGGGATCTGGGAGGTCCACGACGGCGCGGTGGTGTCCGGCAGGGAGTACTGGGTCCAGCCCGGATCGGAGGAGGCGCCTGCATGGCGTACGCCGTATCGCAGCGCGTGACCGCACCAGGCGGCGACCACCCGCGGCGCCGTCGGGGAGGCGCCCTAGACTGACCGGACGCCGCCGACCGGCGTCCCTCGACATCATGCAGCCGTTGACCGAAGCCCAGATCCGCGAATCGTTCGTGAACGCGTCCAAAGGCGACGCGGCCCGCGTGCCGATGCCCGGCCTGCACGAGGTCGTCTGGTCCGAGCGCGAGTACCTCGGCTGGCACGACGCCCGCGCCCCGCACCGCGCCTACCTCACCGTCTGGAAGGGCGACCGCCCCGTCTCGCTCGTGCTGCGCAGCGCAGAGCGCCGGATCCGCAGCGGCATCAGCGCCATGTGCTCCCTCTGCCACATGCCCCAGCCCGGCGGTCAGGTGACGCTGTTCGCGGCGCCGCGCTCCGGCGAGGCCGGCCGCAAGGGCGACACGGTCGGCACCTACATCTGCGCGGATCTCGGCTGCTCGGCGATGATCCGCATCGCGCCGCCGGCGGCGCCCATGCAGCTGCCGCCGGAGGAGATCGTGCAGCGCCGCATCGAGGGGCTCGAGAAGCGGCTCGACGCCTTCACCGACGGCGTCCTCGGCACGGCCTGACGGTCCTGCGCTGACGGTCCTGCGCTAGAAGCCGACGCCGCCGCCCGAGAAGCCGGGGGTGCCCGCCACGGCCGCGATCCGGTAGATCGCCGCCCGCCGGTCCTCGTCCACCTCGGAGCCGGCCGTCGCGATGCCGTCGAGCTGGTCGCGGAGGTAGCGGAAGAGCGCGGTGGCGACGCGGAGCCGGTCGGCGTCGTCGTCCCGATGCTCACGGTCGGGCTGCTGCAACGTCATCGCGACCACCGCCGCCGTGGCGCGGGCGCGCACCAGCGCCTTCGCCTCCGCGACCCGGTTCACGTCACGGCGGGCGCCAGGCCGGGCTCCCACCCCCCAGCGCGCGGCACCAACTCGTAGAAACCCCGGATAACTATGCGGAGCGTAGCGAGGTAG
>JBQCCU010000313.1:0-4685 GCA_051961935.1 Amnibacterium sp.
ACTTCTCGCCCTCCAAGCACGCCTTCCGGGGCGAGAAGTGGCAAGCCACCCCGGAGGCGGCCGGGTCAGGCGTCGGTGAAGAAGCGGGCCATCAGCTCGGCGACGTGATCGACCGGGCCGGTCTGCGGCGCCGGCTCCGCGGGGCGGGCGGCCACCACGTCCTCTGGCCGCACCTGCGCGATGGGCGACGTCGTCTGGCCGAGCGCCGCGAACACCTGGCGCGCGAGTGTCCGCCCCGCCCGGTTCGCCCCGACGGTGCTCGCGGTCGGCCCGTAGCCGGCGAAGAAGATGCGCGGGTCGCGCTCGGCCGCGCCCGTGGTCACGGTGACGCCGCCGGCCTTCTCGTGCAGCTTCAGCGGCGCGAGGTGGCGGATGTCGGGCCGGAAGCCGGTCGCCCAGATCACCGCGTCGACCCGCTCGCTCGTCCCGTCCGGCCACACGGCGGAGAACCGGTCGAGGTGGTCGAACATCGGGCGCGGCTCGAGCAGGCCCCGCTCGATCGCGGCGGCGATGCGGCGGGTCTTCGGCACGCCCGTGCCGCTCACGATGCTCGGCAGGGCCCGGCCGGCCCGCGCGGCGCGGTCCTGCTCCTCGACCGCGTTGACGGCCGCGCCGAGGTCGAGCGTGCCCTGGTCGAGGTAGTCGACGGGGCGTCGGGTCACCCAGTAGGTCTTCGCCGCGACGCCCTCGAGCTCGAGCAGGAAGCCGATGGCCGAGGTGCCGCCGCCGACCACGAGCACCCGCTGGCCGGCGAACTCCGACGCGTCCCGGTAGGTCGAGGTGTGCACCTGCTTGCCCGCGAACTCCCGGACGCCCTTGTAGTAGGGGACGAACGGCGCTCCCCAGGTCCCGGTGGCGTTCACGACGATCCGGGTGACGACGTCGCCCCTGTCGGTGCGCACCACGAGGTCGGCACCGCTGTCGAACACGGCGGACACGACGACCGGCCGCCGCACGTCCAGGCCGAAGAACCGCTCGTAGTGGCCGTAGTACTCGGCGACCACGTCGCGGGCGGGGCGGGCACGGTCGGCGGTCTCGAAGCTGAGGCCGGCTCGGCGCATGCCGGGCAGGTCGTGCACGCGGTGCGCGGACCCGAGCCGCAGGGCGCTCCAGCGGTGCTGCCACGCCCCGCCGGGGCCGGGGCCCCGGTCCAGGACGAGCTGATCGACACCGGATCGCACGCCGAGCCTCTGCAGGTAGTACGCCACCGAGAGCCCGGCCTGACCGGCTCCGATGATCACGACGTCCGTCCGCCGAGGAAGGGCCACGAGCGCCACCCCCTCCCCGTGTGCCGCATCCATCCTGCCGTACATGCCCGTGTTACGATGATCGCCAGTTTTCGCACCTTTCCCGCGTCGTCACCCACTGCGCGGTGACGACGGATTAGAGGGGGTCTCGCATGGGGCGCGGCCGTCAGAAGGCGAAGCACACGAAGGTCGCCAGGGAGCTGAAGTACTTCAGCCCCGACACGAACTACAACGACCTCGAGCGTGAGCTGTCCGGTTCCTCATCGAGCCCGCATGCGGGCTGGTCGGAGGAGGACTTCGCGGCCGAGGAGGAATCCCGGCGCTGAGCCACTCGCCGTTGTCTGCTGTCCGCACGGACGACTGAGGCAGGAGCAGCGGCAGCAGTCGTCCGCACGGACAGCACACCTCGGCTGAGGCGGAGCGTCAGCCGGCGTACGTGCCGACGAGCCGCACGGCTCCGCCGTCCACGCCCTTGGCGCCGCGGATCCAGCCGTCGCCGTCGGCCGCGCCTGCGCGCACGCGCCCGGCGGTCCACGCCGGCAGCCCGAGCGCGCGGAGACGGTCGGCGATGCGGCCGGCCGCGTCCGCCGCGACGACCGCGAGCATGCCGATCCCCAGGTTCCAGGTGCCCTCGAGGTCCGTCAGCGGCAGCCCGCCCACGTCCGCGAGCACCCGGAAGACGGGCGCGGGGCTCCACGAGGGCCGCTCGAGCTCGACGGACGTCCCGGCGGGGAGCACGCGCGCGAGGTTCGCCGCGATGCCCCCGCCCGTCACATGGCTGAGGGCGTGGACGGCCGGGCCGTCCACGGAGCGCAGCACCTGCAGCAGCTCCGCGGTGTAGAGCCGGGTCGGCTCGAGCAGCGCCTCGCCCACGACGCCGAGGTCCGCGAGGCGGTCCGTCATCCCGAGCCCGGCGTCCGCGAGGATCCGGCGCACGAGCGAGAACCCGTTGGAGTGCAGGCCGGAGGAAGCCAGCGCGAGCACCACGTCGCCGTCGCGCACGCGGTCGGGCCCGAGCAGCGCGTCCGCCTCGACGACGCCGACGGCCGCGGCGGCGAGGTCGTACTCGTCCGGGGCGAGCAGGCCCGGGTGCTCGGCGGTCTCGCCGCCCACGAGCGCTGTGCCGGTGCGACCGCACGCGTCCGCGATCCCGGCGACGATCGCCGCGATCCGCTCCGGCACCACCTGCCCGCAGGCGATGTAGTCGGTCATGAAGAGGGGCGCGGCGCCGACCACGACGATGTCGTCGACCACCATGCCGACGAGGTCCTGGCCGATCGTGTCGTGCTTGTCGAGCGCGCGGGCGATCTCGATCTTGGTGCCGACCCCGTCCGTCGAGGTCGCGAGCACCGGCCTGCGCATCCCGGTGAGGGCCGAGGCGTCGAAGAGGCCCGCGAATCCGCCCACGCCCCCGAGCACGGCGGGCGAGTGGGTGGCGGCGACGCTGCGCTTCATCAGCTCGACGGCCCGGTCCCCGGCAGCGGTGTCGACGCCCGCGGCGGCGTACGGATCCGTCACGTTCGTCCCCTCCCGGGCAGGACGGCCCTCGCCGCCATGACACACTGAACCACGCCCCTCGCGAGCGTACGGCAGGAGATCCATTCGGCATGTGCGGCATCGTCGGCGTCTCCGCCGCTTCGCCGGTCAACCAGCTCGTCTACGACAGCCTGCTGCTGCTGCAGCACCGCGGTCAGGACTCGACGGGCATCGTGACCGACGACGGCGGCTCGTTCCACATGGTCAAGGCCCGCGGGCAGGTGCGCGAGGCGTACCGCACGCGTGACATGCGCACGCTCCTCGGCAACGTCGGCCTCGGCCACGTGCGCTACGCCACCCGCGGCTCGGCGGCGAGCGAGGGCGAGACGCAGCCCTTCTACGTGAACGCGCCCTACGGCATCGTGCTCGTGCACAACGGCAACCTCACGAACACGCGCGAGCTGACGAAGGACCTCTTCCACGTCGACCGCCGCCACCTCAACAGCGACTCGGACACCGAGCTGCTGCTCAACGTGCTGGCGAACGAGCTGCAGTCGCAGCTCTCCGGGCTCGAGCTCGACCCGGACCAGGTGTTCACGGCCGTCCGCCGGGTGCACGAACGGGTCGAGGGCTCCTACGCGGCCATCGCGCTGATCGCCGGCCGCGGGCTGCTCGCCTTCCGCGACCCGTTCGGCATCCGTCCCCTCACCCTCGGCCGCCGCTCGGCGGACCAGCTGGAGGGCGTGAACCGCGACGAGTGGCTGGTCGCCTCGGAGTCGCTCGTGCTGGAGAGCAACGGCTTCGAGGTCGTCCGGGACCTCGCGCCCGGCGAGGCGGCGTTCATCACCGAGAACGGCGAGCTGTTCCTCGAGCAGTGCGCCGCGTCGCCGCGGCTCGTGCCCTGCTCGATCGAGTACGTGTACCTGGCCCGGCCGGACACCACGATGTCGGGCATCTCGGTCTACGACGCGCGGCTGCGGCTCGGCGACCGGCTGGCGGACACGGTGGCCCGCTACACCCCGCTCGGCGACATCGACGTGGTCATGCCGATCCCCGACTCCGCGCGGCCGTCGGCGATGCAGCTCGCCCAGAAGCTGGGCATCACCTACCGCGAGGGGTTCTACAAGAACCGCTACGTCGGACGCACCTTCATCATGCCGGGGCAGGCGGTGCGCCGCCGCAGCGTCCGGCAGAAGCTGAACGCGCTCGGCACGGAGTTCAAGGGCAAGAACGTGCTCATCGTCGACGACTCGATCGTGCGGGGCACCACCAGCCGGGAGATCGTGGACATGGCCCGCGCGGCGGGAGCGAACAAGGTCACCTTCGCCTCCGCGGCGCCGCCGGTGCGGTACCCGCACGTGTACGGCATCAACATGCCCACTCGGCAGGAGCTCGTCGCCGCGGGCCGGCGGATCCCCGAGATCGCGCGGGAGATCGGCGCGGACCACCTGATCTACCAGGAGGTCGCCGACATGGAGCAGGCGATCATCGAGGGGTCCGACGTCGACACGCTCGAGATGAGCTGCTTCACGGGCGAGTACGTCACCGGGACGGTGGGTGCGGAGTACCTGAGCTGGGTCGAGGCGAACCAGCTCTCCTGACCCGCCCCCGTACACTGCCGGGGCGGTCGCGCCCCCCGGGCGGCCACGGAAAGGTGCCATGACCCTCGCCCCCGAACCCGCCAGGAGCCTCGACCTGCCGCCCGCCCTGATCGGCGGCCGCTACACGCCCGGCGAGGTGCTCGGCCGCGGGGGCACCGCGACGGTCTACCGCGCGACGGACGAGGTGCTCGGGCGCGAGGTCGCGATCAAGCTCTTCACCCCGCACGAGCAGCCGGAGGCGGTTGTGCGCGCCGAGCTGGTGGAGGCCCGGCTCCTCGCGTCCCTCAGCCACCCGTGCCTCGTGACGCTCCTCGAGGCGGGGGTGGAGCGCGCCGCCGGCGTCCCCCAGGTGTTCCTCGTC
>JBQCCU010000314.1:0-2056 GCA_051961935.1 Amnibacterium sp.
GCGCCGGCGATGACGACCTTGAGGCCGCGGCCGGCGGCCGCCTCGCCCCAGTCGAGCATGGCGCGGGGCGTGCGGTGCGCCGAGAGCACGCGGGCCTCCCACGGCACCCCGAAGTCGGTGAGGACCGCGGCGGCGCGCTGCAGGACGGGCCAGTCCGAGTCGCTGCCCATCGCGATCCCGACGATCGCGGCGCGTGCGGGCTCCCCCATGCCGCCCATGCTAGGTGGTGCCGTCGAGCCGCGCGGCGGCGGCCCGCGCGCGGAAGACGAGGTCGTCGAGGTCCTCGCCCGTGACGCTCACGTGCCCGATCTTGCGTCCCGGCCGGGGCGCCTTCCCGTAGAGGTGGACCTTCGCGGTGGGGTGGTCGGCGAGCACGGCGGGCACGAGGGCGTCGAGGTCGCCGTCGGCCGGGCCGCCGAGCACGTTGACCATCACCGCCCACGGGTCACGGATGCCGGTCGCGCCGAGCGGCAGGTCGAGCACGGCCCGCAGGTGCTGCTCGAACTGGCTCGTCGTGGAGCCGTCGATCGTCCAGTGCCCGGAGTTGTGCGGCCGCATCGCGAGCTCGTTCACGAGGATCCGCTCGTCCACCGTCTCGAACAGCTCGACCGCGAGCGCGCCGGTGACGTCGAGGGCCTCCGCGATCGTCATCGCGATCTCGCAGGCGACGTCGGCGGCGCGGCCGACGCTGTGCGGGGCCGGCGCGATGACCTCGCGGCAGATGCCGTCGGTCTGCACCGTCTCGACGAGCGGCCAGGCGACGATCTCGCCCGCCGGGCGGCGGGCGACCTGCTGGGCGAGCTCCCGCCGGAAGTCGACGACCTCCTCCGCGAGCAGGGCGCCGTCGGCCAGCCAGTCGGCGGCCTCGGCGGCCGCGCTCACGACGCGGACGCCCTTGCCGTCGTAGCCGCCGCGCGGGGTCTTCACCACCGCCCGGCCGCCGTTCGCCTCGAGGAAGGCGGTGAGCGCCGCCTCGTCGGCGACCTCGGCCCAGACCGGCTGCGGGATGCCGAGCTTGTCGAGCCGGCGCCGGAGCACGAGCTTGTCCTGCGCGTGCGCGAGGGCGGACGGGCCGGGCCGCACGGGCACGCCGGCCTCGACGAGGGCGGCGAGCACCGGCTGCGGCACGTGCTCGTGGTCGAAGGTGATCACGTCGACGTCCCGGGCGAAGGCGAGCACCGCCTCCGGATCGGATGCGGCGCCGATCGCGGTCACCGCGAGCCGGGCGGATGCGTCCGGCCCCTCGCCGAGCACCGCGATGTCGATGCCGAGCTGCACCGCCGCGGGCACCATCATCCGGGCGAGCTGACCGCCACCGATCACGCCGACGCGCATGCGTGTCCCCGTTTCTTGCCGCCATCTCAGCCGGCGGCACCTAGAGTTCGCGGGACGATCCGTCAGGAACCGCGCGCGGCGGTTCCGACTCCACCCCGACCGAGAAGAGCGTATGCGGCGTCCGGGCATCGGTGCACTGGGCCGCCAGCTGATGCAGTTCGCGCTGGTCGGCGGCGTGGGCTTCGTCGTCGACACGGCGGTGTTCAACCTGCTGCGGTTCACCGTGTTCGACCCGTCGCGGATCCACGAGGGTCCGCTGCTCGCCAAGACGGCGTCGACGATCGTCGCGATCGCCGTGAACTGGCTCGGCAACCGCTACTGGACGTTCGGGCCGCACCGGAGCACCCGGGGGGCGCTCGAGGCGCTCGAGTTCCTCGCCGTCAGCATCCTCGGCATGCTCGTCGGGCTCGGCTGCCTGTGGGTGTCGCACTACGCGCTCGGGTTCGACAGCGCGCTCGCCGACAACATCTCCGCGAACGTGGTCGGCCTGCTGCTCGGCTCCGCCGTGCGCTTCGCGCTGTACCGCCACTGGGTGTACCACCCGGCGCGGGCGAACCGGGTCGTCCCCGGGGCCGATGGCACCGTCGCGGAGTAGCGGTCAGCCGGCCCGGCGGGCGGCCTGCGTGGGGGCGGCCTGGTCGATCAGGTCGGTGACCGCGCGCTGCACGAGACGTGCGCGCGGCACGTCGCGGAGGATCATCGTGCCCTCCGCCCCGGCGTG
>JBQCCU010000315.1:0-3558 GCA_051961935.1 Amnibacterium sp.
GTACCGGATCGCCCGCACGTGGTGGAACCCGTGGGAGTCGAGCCGGATCGCCGGCCGCCCGGCGACGCGGACCGCGGCGGCGAGGTCGTTCGCGAAGGTGGTCTTGCCGACCCCGCTCGGGCCGTCGATGCCGACGCGCAGGGGGTGCCCGGGCCGCCGGGCCTCGAGGTGGGCGACGAGCCTGTTCAGGAGCACGGTGCGGTCCATCGATCCCTCATCCCCAGCCGAGCATCCGCATGAGCGCTGCGGTGACCGCCGCGAGCGCCACCACGACGATGAACGGCGCGCGGAGCAGCAGCGCGCCGGCGGCCACGACGAGCCCGGCCGCCCGGGCGTCGAGCACGAGCCGCTGGCCGCTGCCGAACGCCTCCAGCACGACGAGCGAGGCGAGCAGCGCGGCGGGCAGCATCTCGGTGACCCGCAGGATGCGTGGCTGCTCCAGCCAGCGCGGCGGCACCGTGTAGCCGGAGAGCTTGAAGCCGTAGGCGATCGCCGACGACGCGAGCACCGCGATCCAGGCCGTCACTCGGCGGCCTCCGTCGCGCGCGCCGTCCAGCCCTTCGGCCAGAACCACGCGACGACCGCCCCGACGAGGGCCGCGGCGAGCACCGGCAGCCCCTGCGGGATCACGGGGATCAGCAGCGTGGTCGCGAGCGCCCCGACGATCGCGATGGCGACCGGTTCGCGGGCGCGCAGCCGCGGCCAGAGCAGGGCGAGGAAGGCGGCGGATGCGGCCGCGTCGAGCCCGTAGCGCCTCGGGTCCCCGAGCGCGTCGCCGGCGAGCGCCCCGACGAACGTCATGAGGTTCCAGCCGGCGTCGATGCCGATGCCGGTGACCCAGAATCCGAGCCGGCGCAGCGGCGGTGCGGCCTGCGACACGGCGACCGCGGTGGACTCGTCGATCGTCAGCTGCGCGATCGCGAACCGCCGCCAGCCGCGCGGCAGCATCGTGGCGCCGAGCTGCAGGCCGTAGAGGGCGTTGCGCATCGCGAGCAGCGACGACGCGGCGATGGCGGCCCCGACCGTGCCGCCGCCCCCGAGGATGCCGATCACGGCGAACTGCGACCCGCCGCTGAACAGCAGCAGCGACAGCAGGCAGGTCTGCAGCACGGTGAGTCCGCTGGCGACGCTGAGCGCCCCGAAGCTCACGCCGTACAGGCCGGTCGCGATCGCCACCGAGAGCCCCTGCCGGAGCACGGCGCGGCGATCCCGCTCGCCCGCCGGCACCGGGGTGGGGTCGGGCGAGGTCACCCCTCAAGGATGCCGGGTCGGTGGACCGCCCGACCGGCGGCCCGCCCCGCGCCGGCTCACCCCGCGCGGTTCAGGGCGACGGCCCGCGCGACGAGTGCGCCGAGCGCCTCGTCGTCGATCGGCGCACCTTCGACCCAGTCGATCGCCCGCACGCCGCCGCTGTCGAGCCGCGCGTTGAAGAGCCCCGCCGGGTCGTCGATCCGGGCGCCCTTCGGGAAGGTCAGCCGCACCGCCCGCTTCAGCAGGTCGGCCATGCACACGTTGCCCTCGCACATCCAGGTCGCGACGCCCTCGGGCCGCGACGGCTTGCGCCATTTGATCGCCTCGACGATGCCCGGGTCGGCGCGGACGACGACGCGGCGCAGCTGCGCCAGCACGTCGCCGCGCCAGTCGCCGGCAGCGGCGATGATCGCGTCGATCTGTGCGGCGGCGTCGGCGTCCGTTCCCATGCCGCCATCCGACCACGCCGCAGGCAGCCGCGCCCACCCCGACGACGTCGCGGGCCGTTTCGGGCGCGACGGGCCGCCGATGACGCCCGTCCCACCCGGAACGGGCCGCCGCGTGCCGTCCCTACCGGACCTCGAACGCCTCCGCCAGCCGAGTCGTGTACGCCACGAACGCCATCGACCGCGCGAAGGCGGCCGGATCCGCCGGCTGCGTCACCGAGATGCCGGTGTCCTGCCGCTCGCGCCAGCAGTAGTCGATCAGCGGATGCCACTCCGCGTCGAGGTGGCGCTTCGCCCACGCGACCCCCTCCCGCTTCGAGGTGATCTCGCCCTGGTGCAGGTCCTGCAGCGCCCGACAGTTGTTCAGCACGAAGAACACCTGGTGGAAACGGTTGTTGAAGAACGAGTCCGGGGTGAACAGGCCCTCCCAGCCGAGCATCGAGGCGCGGATCTCGCGCCGCAGCTCGTCCGCCGTGACCTCCGGGGCGAACGTCGCGGGCTCCGGCCCCAGCACGGGCCTGCTCCGGTAGCGGAGGGTCCACCGGGTCACCAGGGTGTTGTCGTGGTCCGACCTGGTCACTTCCCGTCCGCCGTTCGGGAAGTACCAGAGCTGCCGCTCCGGGGAGTCGTCGTGGCCGCGCGGCCCGTACGGCGACGACCTCTCCTGGAGCGTCGCCAGCGGGAACAGCGAGTACTCGAGGTGCTGCACCCACCGGCTGTCGAGATCGACGCGCCTCGCGTGCGCCGCCCCGACCCGCTCCATCTCGCCGGCGGTCGGCTCCCGAGCGGTGACCACCACGAAGTCGACGTCGCTCGTGAGGTCGAAGTCGCCGACCGCGAGGGATCCGAGCGGATAGAGGCCGACGAAGACGTCGCCCAGCGCGGCGCGGAGGGCGTGCGCGTGGTCGTGCAGCACCGCGTCGAGCGCCGGATGCGGTGTCAGCCCCACACCGCTCCCATCCCGCGTCAGCTCCCCGGCCACGCTCGAGGGTAGGCCTTCCTCCCCCACGCCCTACCGATTCCCGTCGAAGCCCGGCACACTGCGCGGAAGACCGCGGGCCCGATCGGCGGGCGCCGGCGGGGAGAGGGGCTGGAGCCATGGCCATCGAGGACAACGGTCCGCGACCGAACGCCTTCGACATCGAGGCGGCGACCGTCGCGAACGAGCACTACCGGACCGTCGCGTGGAGCGGCCGCTACCTGCAGGTCACGCTGATGTCGATCCCCGTCGGCCGCTCGATCGGGCTCGAGGCCCATCCCGAGACCGACCAGTTCCTGCGCATCGACGCCGGCCGAGGCCGTGCCGTGATGGGCCCCGCGGAGGATCGGCTGGACTTCCAGCAGGACGTCTCCGACGGCTGGTCGGTGCAGGTGCCCGCCGGCACCTGGCACGACGTGATCAACACCGGCGACGAGCCGCTGCGGCTCTACGTCGTCTACGCGCCCGTGCACCACGCGCCCGGGATCGTGCAGGCGACCAGCGAGGACGCGGAACGGGACGAGGAGTCCGGCCGGGACGAGCCGCCGTCGTGGTCCGTGCAGTCGCCGCAGGCGCCGGCCGACGAGCACGCGGACTGAACCGCATCCGATCCGGCTCCTCCCGCGTTCAGCGGACGGCCGCCCGCACCGGGACGACCACATTCGTCCGCCAGTGCTCGGGCGGCACGCCCGCGCTCGGGTCGGTGAGGTACTCCTCCCACATGAGGTCCGCCGGGACGAGCCCCCGGCGGGCGATCTCTGCGAACACCGCGTCGTAGGTCGTCCGGAGCGTCTCGTAGGTGCCGACGTGCACCTCCTCCGCGGCCTGACCGGTGGGGAGGGGCAGCAGCGTGAGCCCGTCCGGCACGGCCTCCGGCGGCTG
>JBQCCU010000316.1:0-2968 GCA_051961935.1 Amnibacterium sp.
CCGCTTCACGCAGATCCGCGGATCCGTCGTCGAGACCGTCTCGGACGGCGCCGAGGAGCACATCGAGGCGCTCTCGCAGCGCTACACCGGGGCGCCGTACGCCTGGCGCGGCGGCCGCGACCAGCAGCGGATCATCCTCAAGATCGCGCCGCGTCCCGGCAGGGGCTGACGTCAGCGGCTGAGCGTCATCGCCCAGTCCGGCGTCCCGGTCACGCGGATGCGGTAGCCGAACCGGTGCACCGGCGAATCGCTCGGCTGCACGGCCGTGCGGGGGAACGCCGCGATGCAGGCGAAGCGCGCGTCCGTGCCGTCCGAGAGGCGCACCTCGACCGCGCCGTCGCCCTGGCACGTGACGACGACGGTGAGGAAGCGGGCCGCCCCGTCGAGGCCGGACGCGCTCCGCGCACCCGCCTCCGCCGAGGCCCGGGCGACGAGCACCCCTGGCACCCCGGCGGCGACCGGCGGCGCGGGAGGGGACGCGGGCGTCCGGAGGACCGCGATCCCGACCGCCACGATCGCCACGAGGGCGAGGACGGGCAGGGCGGCGCGGAGGGGCCGATGCGCGGCCGCGACGGGCGGGTGCGCGCCGGGCTCCGGCTTCCGCTCGGTCGCCGCGAGCGCCGCCCGGGCGAGGGCGAGCTCCCGCTCCCAGGCCGCGGATGCGGCGAGGAAGTCCGCCGCGCCCGCCGCGTCCGCCGGTGCCCGGTAGAGCGCCCGCCGACGCGCGTCGAGCAGCGCCGCCGGCGAGGGCGAGCCGTCCGAGGACGGCGCCGACGGCTCGACCGCCCAGCGCAGCGCATCGCGCGGATCCAGGGCGCCGCGGTAGCGGGCCGCGAACCGCGCGAGGTCCGCGTCGGCGACGGGCTCCATGGCGTCATCCTCGCAGCGCCGGCGCGGACCGCCGCCCTGCCAGGCTTGCCCCGTGACCCCCGACGAGCTCCGCGACTTGTACGACACCCGGCTGCGCCCGTGGGTCGAGGCCGACCCCGCCCCGGGGCTGGTGTTCGAGCGGTTCGGGAACCTCGTCCGCGTGACCGGGCGGGAGCAGGGGTTCGTGGAGAGCGGGCCGGACGTGGGGCTGACGGGCGAAGCCCTCGACGCGGCGATCGCCCGGCACCGCGACCACTTCGCCGCCCGCGGCGAGGCGATGGAGTGGAAGACCCGCGCCCACGACCGGCCGGCCGACCTCCCCGAACGCCTCGTCGCCGCGGGCTTCGCGCCGCAGGAGCCGGAGACCGTGGTCGTCGGCGTGGCCGCCGAGATGGTGGACGTCGGTGCCGCACCCGAGGGCGTCCGCATCCGGCGCACGGAGGACCCCGCCGACTTCGTCCGCATCGCGGCGATGGAGTCCGCCGTCTGGGGCGAGGACTGGAGCTGGCTCGCGGACGACCTGACGCGGGAGGTCGGTCACGATCCGGAGCACTTCCTCGTCTTCGTCGCGGAGGCGGACGGCGAGGTCGTCTCCGCGGCATGGCTCGCGAGCAAGCCCGGCACCGGCTTCGCCGGGCTCTGGGGCGGTTCCACGCTCGCCGCCTTCCGGCGCCGCGGCCTCTACCGCGCGCTCGTCGCCGCCCGGGCCGGGGAAGCGCGCGACCGCGGCGTCGAGTACCTCCAGGTGGACGCCTCGGAGGACTCCCGCCCGATCCTCGAGCGGCTCGGCTTCGTCGCGGTCACGACCACCACGCCGTACGTGTGGCGTCCCAGCGATCGTTCACCGGATCCTGCCTAGCGTTCGGGCATGAGCGACCGCGACTACGACCCCTACGCCCGCCTCGACCCCGTCCCGTCCTTCACGCTGACGAGCACGGACGTCACCGACGGCCAGCCCCTGAAGGCCGCGCAGTACGGCGCGGATGCGGGCGGCGGCGACGTCTCCCCGCAGCTGACCTGGTCCGGCGCGCCCGCCGGCACGAAGAGCTACGCCGTCACGGTGTTCGATCCCGACGCCCCCACCGGCTCCGGGTTCTGGCACTGGGCGGTCGCGAACCTCCCCGCGAGCGTCACCTCGCTCGAGTCCGGCGCGGGCTCCGAGGGCGGCTCGCTGCCCGAGGGCGCGACGCGCGTGCTGAACGAGATGCGGCTGCCGCACTTCATCGGCGCGACGCCGCCGCAGGGCACCGGGACGCACCGGTACTTCGTCGTCGTCCACGCCGTCGCCGTGGAGCACCTCGACCTCGACCCGCAGGGCACCCCGGCCGTGCTCGGCTTCAACCTCCACTTCCACACCCTCGCCCGCGCGATCCTCGTCGGCACCGGGGAGTTCGGCGGAGCGGAGGCGTGAGCAGCGGAGCGTTCAAGGCCGAGGACCGTCCCGTCCGCATCGGCGTGCAGATCGCGCCGCAGCACGCGCCGTACCGCCGCCACCGTGAGGCGGTGGCGCGGGCGGAGGAGCTCGGCGTCGACATCGCCTTCAACTGGGACCACTTCTATCCGCTGTCCGGCGACCCGGACGGCCTCCACTTCGAGGCCTGGACCGAGCTGGCCGCCTGGGCGGAGCAGACCGAGCGGATCGAGCTCGGCCCGCTCGTGAACTGCAACAGCTACCGGAACCCGAACCTGCAGGCCGACATGGCCCGAACCGTCGACCACATCTCGGACGGGCGGTTCGTGTTCGGCACCGGATCGGGCTGGAAGCAGCGCGACTACGACGAGTACGGGTACGAGTTCGGCACCGCGGGCAGCCGCCTCGACGCGCTCACCCGCGACCTGCCGATCATCCGTGAGCGGTGGGAGCGGCTGAACCCGCAGCCGGTGCGGCGCATCCCGATCCTCATCGGCGGCGCGGGGGAGCGGAAGACGCTCCGCATCGTCGCCGAGCACGCCGACATCTGGCACAGCTTCGTCGACCCCGGCGAGCTGGGCCACAAGCTCGACGTGCTGCAGCGGCACGCGGAGGAGGTGGGGCGCGACGTGTCCGGCATCGAGCTCGGCAACGAGCTCGGCGAGCGCGACGACGCCGAGGCCGACG
>JBQCCU010000317.1:0-3407 GCA_051961935.1 Amnibacterium sp.
TCGCCTCGGCCGGGGTGCTGCTCGTGCTCACGCTTGCCGACCGGTCGCTGCGCCGGGTCGGGCTCGCCGCGCGGGCGTGACCGACGCCGCCCGTACCCTGGAGGACATGCCCGAGAAGTCCCTCGCCGACGCGCGCCCCCAGGTCCGGCCGGCGACCGAGGGCTGGCAGCAGGCGAAGGACCCCGAGGGCCGGCCGCTGCTGCAGTTCGCCTCGCCGAAGCGCGGCAAGCCGCCCGTGCACCTCGCCGACCTGACCCCCGAGCAGCGGAAGGCGAAGCTCGTCGAGCTCGGCCTGCCGGCGTTCCGGGCGAAGCAGATCGCGACGCACTACTTCACCCACTTCACCTCCGACCCGGCCGCGATGACGGACCTCCCGGCCGCGAACCGCGAGGAGCTCGTCCGCGGGCTGCTGCCCGAGCTGATGACCGAGGTGCGGCGGTTCACCACCGACCGCGGCGACACGATCAAGTTCCTCTGGCGCCTGCACGACGGGGCGCTCGTCGAGTCGGTGCTCATGCGCTACCCCGGCCGCATCACCCTCTGCGTCTCCTCCCAGGCCGGCTGCGGGATGAACTGCCCGTTCTGCGCCACCGGTCAGGCCGGCCTCACCCGCAACATGTCCGCCGCGGAGATCGTGGAGCAGGTCGTACGGGCGAACCGTGCCATCGCGAACGGGGAGCTCGGCGGCAAGCGACCCGGTGAGACGACGCCGGAGCGGGTCAGCAACATCGTCTTCATGGGGATGGGGGAGCCGCTGGCGAACTACGCCCGGCTGATGAGCGCCGTGCGCACGATGGTCGCTCCGCAGCCGGACGGCCTCGGCATGAGCGCGAGGCACATCACCGTCTCGACCGTCGGCCTGGTGCCCGCCATCACGAAGCTCGCGGCGGAGGGCATCCCGGTGACCTTCGCCCTGTCGCTGCACGCCCCCGACGACGAGCTGCGCGACGAGCTCATCCCCGTCAACTCGCGCTGGAAGGTCGACGAGGCCCTCGACGCCGCCCGCGCCTACTTCGAGGCGACCGGCCGGCGGGTCTCGATCGAGTACGCCCTGATCAAGGACATGAACGACCACGGCTGGCGCGCCGACCTGCTCGCGGAGAAGCTGAACGCACGCGGCCGCGGCTGGGTGCATGTCAACCCGATCCCGCTGAACCCGACGCCCGGCTCCATCTGGACCGCGTCGGAGCCGGCGGTGCAGCAGGAGTTCGTGCGCCGCCTCGAGGCGGCCGGCGTGCCGACCACCATCCGCGACACCCGCGGCAAGGAGATCGACGGCGCCTGCGGCCAGCGGGCCGCCGCCGACGCGTAGCCGCCCCGCCGCCCCCCCTCCCCCCCTTCGCGTCGCGATTCGAGACGCTTCCGCCCACCGGATGCGGCACGAATCGCGACGTGAGCGAGGGAGTCAGCCCGCCCGGGAGCCGCCCGGCGGCAGCATGCCTCCGCCCATGGACACGGCGTCCGGACCACCGTCTAGGCTCGCGCCTACCCGCTCTGGAGGTCCGATGACGCACCGTCCCCTGTCCCGCCTGCTCCCCGTCGGCGCGCTCGCCCTCGCCGGCTGCCTCGCCGTCGGCGCGGCGCCCGCCCACGCGGCGGCGAAGCCCGTGACCGCCGGCACCACCGGCACCACCGGCACCGCGCGGGTGTTCGAGGTGAACCCGGTCCAGTCCACGGGGATCGAGAGCCTCACCGACCAGACCGACAGCGCGACCGCGGTCCCCGCCTCCGCCTATGCGACGGTGCCGCTCAGGAACCTCGACGGCAGCGGCACGCTGACGGGCAAGTGGGTCAAGGTCGAGTCCGCCACCGGCACCCCGGCGACCTCGGCGACGAACACGTTCGTGTACGACCGCAGCCAGGACCAGTTCGAGCAGGTGATGGCCTACTTCTGGGTGAACCAGGCGCAGGAGTACCTCCAGTCGCTCGGCTTCGGTTCGACCCTGCCGCCGGTGAACATGCAGCAGCAGCTGGTCAAGGTCGACCAGTACGGCGGCGACAACTCCTACGAGACCGACAAGCCGTTCCGCATCCGCTACGGCAAGGGCGGGGTCGACGACGCGGAGGACGCCGAGGTCATCGTCCACGAGTACGGGCACGCGGTGCACAACGCGCAGGTGCCCGGGTTCGGCACCAGCGAGGAGGCCGGCGCCATCGGCGAGGCGTTCGGCGACTACCTCGGCGTCACGGTCGGGCTGGCCGCCGACGCGCAGTACGGCTGGGCCGATCGGACGCCCGCCGCCTGCGTCGCCGACTGGGACTCGACCTCCTACACGACGACCGTGCCGCACTGCCTCCGCCGCCTCGACACCGACAAGACGGTCGCGGACAAGGACGGGGAGGTGCATGACGACGGCGAGATCTGGAGCCGCGCGCTCTGGGACATCCGGAACGGGTACGGAAGGAACGGCCTCGGCACCGCGAGGGCGGACACCACGATCATCGACGCGCAGTTCGCCTTCGCGCCCGACACCTCGTTCAGCGCGGCCGCGAAGGCGACCTACACCACGGCGCGCGCGAGGGACGGGGCCAAGGCGGCGAGCACGGTGAAGGCGGCCTTCGCGGCCCGCGGCATCACCTTCTAGCCGGCGTCAGTCCTCCGCGTCGGCGAGCTCCCAGGGGATCTCGCCGACGAGACGGACCGGCTCCTCGGGTGGCAGGTCGAACTCCCCGGGCAGGTCGAAGCCGCCGGTGAAGCTCGTCCGGCCGAGGCGGTGCACCGTGAGGTGCTGCCCGTCGCCGGTGATCGCCGGCTCCTCGCCGATGGGGAGGTCGAGCAGACCGGTCGGCTCGTCGATGGTGTCGTGGCTCATGCCCGACGGTCTACCCCGGCGACACGCCGACGCCGCCGAGGCGGCCCTCGCCTTCAGGACTTCCGAAGGCCGCGCACAGCGCATCCGATCGCTACGGTTCCGCTCATGGCCGTCACGCACCGGGTGGTGAACCAGCCGCCGCCCCGACGCGGCGTCGACGAGTACGGCGAGCACGCGGCGCTCGTCGAGGCCGTCGAGCGGTACGGCGCCGGATGGGCGGGGGAGCGGCTGACCGCGGTCGGCCACCTCGTCGGTGCGGCCGGGTTCCAGCGCGACGCCGAGCGGGCGAACACGCATCCGCCCGTGCTCGCCACCCACGACCGGTACGGGCACCGCGTCGACGAGGTGGAGCTCGACCCGGCCTACCACCGCGTGCTCGGCGCGGCGCTCGAGCACGGCGCGCACGCCTCCTGCTGGACGGATGCTCGGCCGGGCGCGCACGTCGCCCGCGCCGCCGCGTTCCTGCTCTTCGCGCAGGTGGAGCCCGGCCACGCCTGCCCGGTGAGCATGACCCACGCGGTCGTCCCGGCCCTGCGCTCGACGCCCGAGCTCGCGGGGGAGTGGTTGCCGAAGGCGACCGCCTGGAGGTACGAG
>JBQCCU010000318.1:0-2314 GCA_051961935.1 Amnibacterium sp.
CCTGCTGAAGTTCCTCGCGGCGCTCCACCAGCACGGCGTCCCCCGCTTCGTGGACTACAACTTCATCGAGTTCACCGCGAACGTGCTGTTCTTCGTGCCGGTCGGCTTCTTCGGGGGGCTCCTCCTCCCGTACCGCATGCAGTGGCTCGCGGTGCTGCTCGGGGCGGCGCTGTCCGGCTGCATCGAGCTGTCCCAGAAGCTGTTCCTGCCGGGCCGCGTGGCGAGCCTCGGCGACGTGCTCGCGAACACCTCGGGCGCGCTCGTCGGCTGCATCGTCGCGGCGCTGGTCCGCGCGGCGATCAAGCACCGCGATCAGCTCGTGATCCAGGACGTGCTCGCCGGGCGCATCGCCGAGGACGGGCTGCCCGCCCGCGAGTCGGCGCCCGCGTGTTCCGGATCTATGTAGGAACACAACTTTTCTTCGCGGCCCACGGCGCGGCGGACATCCGCGCGCCGTCTCGCCGACTACCCCTGTTGGAGGGGGACTCCCCGAAGGGAGTTGGGGGGCGACGTGACGACTTTGAACGATCTGCTCGCTGCACGCCGCGAGCGCGTGTCCGCTCGCTCGACCTCGACCCGGCCCCCGGTCGGTACCGCCATCGAGCGTGCCACGCCCTCCTGGGAGAAGCCCTTCCAGCGGCGGCTCGTCGTCACCGACACGCTGCTGCTGGCCGGCACGCTCGTCGCCACGCAGGCCGTGTGGGTCGGCATCGACTCCCGGCAGGTCGTCTCCGCGCCGGCGCACGGCTTCAACCAGGTGCCCTACTGGCTGGCGACCCTGGTGCTCCTCGCGGGCTGGCTCGTCTTCCTCAAGGTCATGGGCACGCGCAGCCCGCGGGTCATCGGATCCGGGTTCAGCGAGTACGGCCGGGTCGCGGACAGCAGCTTCCGCCTGTTCGGGCTCGTCGGCATCGCCTCGCTGCTGCTGCAGTTCCTGCCGGCCCGCGGCTACATCATCACGGCGTTCCCGGTGGGCGTGCTGCTGCTCGTCGCCTCCCGCTGGGGCTGGCGGCAGTGGCTGCGCGCCCAGCGCCGCAAGGGTCGCTACCGGATCCGCATCCTGCTCGTCGGCTCGGCGTCCTCCGTCGCCCACCTGCACGCCGAGTTCTCGCGTCGCCGCTACCTGGGCTTCGACATGGTCGGCGCCTGCCTCCCGCCCGGCGCGACCGCCGCCCTGCCCGTCCCGCTGCTCGGCTCGGTCGAGGACGTCGCCGATCTGGCACGCCGAGAGCGCGTGCACGCGGTGAGCCTCGCCGGCTCCGAGGACCTGCCGCCCGCGGAGGTGCGACGGCTCGGCTGGAGCCTCGAGTCCACGGGCGTGGACCTCATGGTCGCCCCCGCCATCACCGAGGTCGCCGGCACCCGCATCCACACCCGCCCGGTGCCCGGCATGCCGCTCATGTTCGTGGAGTCGCCCTCCTACGAGGGCGGCAAGCACTTCGCGAAGAGCGCGCTCGACTTCGGCGTCGCCGCGATCCTGCTGCTCGTGGTCTGGCCGCTGCTGCTCGGCACCGCGATCGCCGTGCGGCTGTCGTCGCCCGGACCGGTGCTGTTCAAGCAGCAGCGGATCGGCCTGAACGGCAAGGCGTTCGAGGTCATCAAGTTCCGCTCGATGCGGGTCGGCGCGGACGCCGAGCTCGCCGAGCTCCTGCGCGCGCAGGGCACCGCCGACCGCCCACTGTTCAAGGTGGACGACGACCCGCGCATCACCCGTGTGGGCCGCTTCATCCGCAAGTACTCGCTCGACGAGCTCCCGCAGCTGTTCAACGTGCTGCGCGGGGAGATGAGCCTCGTCGGCCCCCGCCCGCAGCGTGCGGAGGAGGTCGCCCTGTACGACGAGGCGGCCGGGCGGCGGCTGCTCGTGAAGCCGGGGATCACCGGCCTGTGGCAGGTGAGCGGGCGCAGCAACCTCTCGTGGGAGGACACGGTCCGGATGGACCTGTACTACGCCGAGAACTGGTCGTTCCTCGACGACTTCATGATCCTGCTGTGGACCGTGCGGACCGTGCTCGGGTCGACGGGCGCGCGGTGACCGCCGAGGCGGCAGGTCTCACCGTCAAGGGCTGAGACCGGCTCGCAGCGCTGCCGCCGGATGCGACGTCGCCCACATCGGCCTGAACGTGCTCGGTGGCCTCAGCGGATCGCGCCCCCCACCCAGTCCCGGATGCGGACGCGGAACGCGGCTTCGGAGAAGCGGGTGGCGCTCTCCCTGATGGCGTGCGGATCGAGTCGCAGCGCGTCCTCCACGGCGGCTCGGAGCCCATCCCCCTCGAACCGCTCCACGAGCGCCCCGGAGACGCCGGGAACGACCGTC
>JBQCCU010000319.1:0-3745 GCA_051961935.1 Amnibacterium sp.
AACACCCGTACCGACGCCTACGGAGGCCCGCTCGAGCACCGCGCGCGGCTGCTCCTCGAGGTGGTCCGCGCGGTGCGCTCGGTCGCGCCGCGCATCCCCCTGCTCGTGCGCTTCTCCGGCACGGACTGGCGTGAGGACGGCTGGACCGTCGCCGGCTGGGCGCGCGAGGCGGGCGCCGACTTCTTCGACATCTCCTCCGGCGGCAACGCCCCGGCCGAGATCCCGGTCGGGCCCGGCTACCAGGTGCCGCTCGCCGAGCAGGTGAAGCGCCTCGCCGGGGTGCCGGTGAGCGCCGTCGGGCTGATCACCGAGGCGCACCAGGCGGAGGAGGTCGTCGCCTCGGGCCGCGCGGACGCCGTGATGATCGCTCGGGCGGCGCTGCGCAACCCGCACTTCCCGCTCGAGGCCGCGGAGGACCTCGGCGCCGACGCGCCGTGGCCGCCGCAGTACCAGCGCGCCGCCCGCCGCCGCGCGAAGGCCGCCGGCCAGCGCTGACGGCGTCCGCCGAAGCGGCCCGCGCCCGTCCACGGCGCGTCGTCGCGTCGTGGACCTCGCCCACGAGCTCCTCGATCACGTCCTCGAGGAAGAGGATGCCCTTCGTCGCCCCGTGCTCGTCGAACACGCGGGCGAGGTGGTGCCCGCCGCGGCGCATGGTCGCGAGCGCGTCCTCGAGCTCGGCGCCCGCGAACACGGACGTGAGCTGCCGGACGAACTTGGCGGGCACCGGCCGATCGATCTCCGCCGCGTCGAGGTCGAGCACGTCCTTCAGGTGCAGGTAGCCGACCGGCTCCCTGGCGGCGTCGACGAGCACGTAGCGCGAGAACCCGGACTGCGCGACCGCGCGCTCGAGGTCGGCGGGCGCGGCGTCCTCGCCGAGGGCGACGATCCGGTCCATCGGCACCGTCACGTCGGCGACGCGCTTCTCCGTGAACTCGAACGTCGCCGACAGGGTGCCGGAGACGTCCTGCAGCGTGCCCTCCCGACGGGACGTGTCGACGATCGTCTGCACCTCGTCGAGGGTGAACGTGCTGGTCGCCTCGCTGCGCGGCTGCACGCCGAGCAGGCGCACGAGGCCGTTGGTCACGCCGTTCAGCGCGGCGATCACGGGCCGGAGCACCCGCGCGACGAACACGAGCGGCGTCGCGAGCAGCAGCACCGCCTTGTCGGGCGCCGAGAACGCGATGTTCTTCGGCACGAGCTCGCCGAACACGACGTGCAGGAAGGTGACGACGACGAGCGCGATCACGAAGCCGATCCCGCCGATCACCTCGTCGGAGAGGCCGGTGAGGCCGAGCGGCGCGTCCAGCAGGTGGTGGATCGCCGGCTCCGAGACCTCGAGGATCACGAGCGACGCGGCCGTGATGCCGAGCTGGGTGGTGGAGAGCATCAGGGTGGCGTGCTCCATCGCCCCGAGCGCGGTGCGGGCGGAGCGGCGCCCCTCCTCGGCGAGCGGCTCGATCTGCGAGCGGCGCGCGGAGATCACCGCGAACTCGTCGGCGACGAAGAACCCGTTCACCCCGATCAGCAGCACGAGCCAGAACAGCCCTGCCCAGTCGCTCACGGCGCCTCCCCGCTCGCCGCCTGCGCGACGGCCTCGGCGGCCGGGTCGGGCCGGAAGCGGAGGCGGTCGATCCGCCGTCCGTCCATCCGCAGCACCTCAAGCTCGCCCTGCTCGATCCGCACGGTGTCCCGCGCCTTCGGCAGCCGCCCGAGCTCCGCGACCACGAAGCCGGCGACGGTCTCGTAGAGGCCGCTCTCCGGCACCCGCACGCCCGCCTGGTCCTCGAGCTCGTCGGGCCGGAGGATCCCGGGGAAGGTGATCGAGTCGCGACCCCGGACGATGCCCGCGCGGGTGCGGTCGTGCTCGTCGACGAGGTCGCCGACCAGCTCCTCGACGAGGTCCTCGAGGGTCGCGACCCCGGCGGTGCCGCCGTACTCGTCGATCACGACCGCCATCTGGTAGCCGCGGCCGCGCAGCTCGCCGAGCAGCGAGTCGAGGGTCATGGTCTCCGGCACCCGCAGCGGCCGCTCCTCGATCGCGCCGACCGGCACCTCGGTACGCCGGTCGCGGGGCACCGCCATCGCCTGCTTCACGTGCACGAGGCCGACGACGTCGTCGACGCCGTCCTCCCCCGTGACCGGGAACCGGGAGAAGCCGGTGCGGCGGGCGAGCTCGAGCACGTCGGCGGCGGACGCGGAGCGCGGGATGACGGACAGCCGCGGCCGCGGGGTCATCACGTCGGCGGCGGTGTGGCCGGAGAAGCTGAGCGACCGGGTGAGCAGCGTCGCGGTGTCGCGGTCGAGGACGCCCTCCATCGCGCTGCGGCGCACGAGGGAGGAGAGCTCCTGGGCGCTGCGCGCGCCGGACAGCTCCTCCTTCGGCTCGATGCCGAGCCCCCGCAGCACGCCGTTCGCGGTGCGGTTCAGCAGGGTCACGGCCGGCCGGAACACCGCGGTGAAGCCGACCTGGAAGGGCACGACGATCCGCGCGATCGGCAGCGGCAGCGCGAGCGAGAGGTTCTTCGGCAGCAGCTCGCCGAGGATCATGCTGATCACCGTCGCGCAGAGCAGCCCCAGCACCGCCGCGATGGGGGCGACGGCGGCGGGCGCCACGTGCAGGGCGGCGAGCGGCGGTGCGAGGAACCCGGACAGCGCGGGCTCGAAGGTGTAGCCGGCGAGCAGCGTCGTCATCGTGATGCCGAGCTGCGCGCTCGACAGGTGGGTCGAGGTGATGCGCAGGGCCCCGATGATCGGCGTGAGCCCCTTCGCGCCGTCCCTGGCGCGCGCCTCCAGGTCGGACCGGTCGAGGTTGACGAGCGAGAACTCGGCGGCGACGAAGAAGCCGGTGAGCACGGTGAGCAGCACACCGACGACGAGGAGGACGACGTCGACGATCATGCGTCCGGCTGACTGAGGGCGGGCGGCGTATGGTGCTCGTCCATTTGGGCGGCGAGTCTAGCGGCGCGGTCCGTCCATCGGGCTCGTCACCAGCTGACCGGCAGCGCCTTGCCCTCCTCGTACCCCGCCGCCGACTGCACGCCGACGACCGCGCGCTCGTGGAACTGCACCGGATCCGCGGCGCCCGCGTAGGTGAAGGAGGAGCGCACCCCGGTGGTGATCATGTCGAGCAGGTCCTCCAGGCCGGGCCGGAGGGGGTCCAGCGCGATCCGGGACGACGAGATGCCCTCCGCGAAGAGGGTGCGGCGCGCGAGCCGCCACGGGTCCTCGGCGCCGAACCGCGCTTCGACCGCCTTCGTCGAGGCCATCCCCCAGCTCTGCTTGAAGAGGCCGCCGTCCGGCGCGTGCTCGAGCACGCCGGGCGCCTCGATCGTGCCGGCGAACCAGGACCCGATCATCACCGAGCTCGCGCCCGCGGCGAGGGCGAGGGCCACGTCGCGCGGGTAGCGCACGCCGCCGTCGGCCCAGACGTGCGCGCCGAGCTCGCGGGCGGCCTCGGCCGTCTCGAGCACCGCCGAGAACTGCGGGCGCCCGACAGCGGTCATCATCCGGGTCGTGCACATGGCGCCCGGCCCGACACCCACCTTCAGGATGTCGGCGCCGGCGTCGACGAGGTCGCCGACCGCCTCCGGCGTCACGACGTTGCCGGCCACGAGCGGCAGCCCGAGGTCGAGCGCGGCCACCTGCTCGAGGGCGGCGAGCATGCCCTCCTGGTGCCCGTGGGCGGTGTCGAGCACGAGCACGTCGACGACGAGCGCCGCGAGCGACCGCGCCCTGGCGGCCACGT
>JBQCCU010000320.1:0-2168 GCA_051961935.1 Amnibacterium sp.
TGGGCGCTCGCGTACCGCTTCGAGCTGGAGTTCACGGACGCGTACCGCGCCCTCGGCGTGCAGCCGCCGACCTACGAGCCGCGCGCGACCGCGAGCATCCAGAAGATGCAGGAGATCATCCAGGCGCTGATCGAGCGCGGCCACGCCTACCCGGCACCGGATGCCTCGGGTGACGTCTACTTCGACACCAGCAGCTGGCCGGCCTACGGCGAGCTCACCCACCAGAGCCCGGCCAACATGGAGGCCGCGGCCGACGCCGACCCGCGCGGCAAGCGCGACCCCCGCGACTTCGCGCTGTGGAAGGGCCACAAGCCGGAGGAGCCGGAGTCGGCGGCCTGGCCGTCGCCGTGGGGCGACGGGCGCCCGGGCTGGCACATCGAGTGCTCCGCCATGGCGGAGCGGTACCTCGGCGCGGAGTTCGACATCCACGGGGGTGGCCTCGACCTCAGGTTCCCGCACCACGAGAACGAGCTCGCGCAGTCCACGGCCGCCGGCACCGCGTTCGCCCGGCTGTGGGTCCACAACGGCCTCGTGACCGTGAACGGGCAGAAGATGTCGAAGTCGCTCGGCAACTCGGTGTTCGCGAGCGACCTGCTCGGCGCGGCCAGGCCGGTCGTCGTGCGCTACGCCCTCGCGGCGGCCCACTACCGGTCGGACCGCGACTTCCAGGACGGCTCCCTCGTCGAGGCGGAGGAGGCGGTCGCCCGGATCGAGCGCTTCTTCGAGCGCGCCGAGGCGGCCGGGGCGCCGGGCGCGGTCGGCGTGATCCCCGACGCGTTCGCCGCGGCGATGGACGACGACCTCGGCGTGCCGGAGGCGCTCGCCGTGCTGCACGACACCGTGCGCCGCGGCAACCAGGCGATCGACGACGGCGAGCTCGGCGTCGTGGGCCACGCGGCCGCGGCCGTCCACGCGATGGCCGGCGTGCTCGGCGTGGATCCGACGGCCTGGGGGAGCGCGAGCGTCGACGGCCGGGAGCGCACCGCGCTCGCCGCCCTCGTGGAGCGGCTGATCGAGGAGCGGGCCGACGCCCGCCGCCGACGGGACTGGCCCGCGGCCGACCGGGTGCGGGAGGACCTGGCCGCCGCCGGGGTCCTGCTCGAGGACGGCGCCGAGGGCACGAGATGGAGCATCGATGGCCGCTGAACCACGCCGCGGCAACCGCGGCAAGAAGGGCCCGACCGTCGGCACGGGCGGCCACGGGCGGAAGGCGCTCGAGGGCCGCGGCCCGACGCCGAAGGCCGAGGACCGGGAGTACCACCCCGCGCACAAGCGCAAGCAGGCGCAGGAGCGCCTCGCGGCGAAGCGCGGCGAGACGCGGCGTCCCGCGGCGCCCCGCGGGAGGAAGCCGTCCGGCGACGAGCTCGTCACCGGCCGCAACGCCGTGCTCGAGGCGCTGCGCACCCGCGTGCCCGCGACGACGCTCTACCTGGCGTCGCGCGTCGAGATGGACGAC
This sequence comes from Amnibacterium sp., assembly GCA_051961935.1. Taxonomy (GTDB): domain Bacteria; phylum Actinomycetota; class Actinomycetes; order Actinomycetales; family Microbacteriaceae; genus Amnibacterium. Next base: position 1,457 of record JBQCCU010000320.1, read on the forward strand.
CGGCTCCGCGAGACGCTCTCCATCGCGAACCACCGCGACCTGCCGGTGCTCGAGGTCATGCGGCCCGAGCTCGACCGGCTGACCGGCGGCGATCTGCTGCACCAGGGCGTCGCGCTCGCGGTGCGGCCCTACGAGTACGCGCATCCGCTGGACCTGCTCGAGCGGGCCGACGGCGGCGCGCCGCTGCTCGTCGCGCTGGACGGCGTGACGGATCCGCGGAACCTCGGGGCGATCATCCGCTCCGCGGCCGCCTTCGGCGCCCACGGCGTGGTGCTGCCCCAGCGAAGGTCGGCGGGCGTGACCGCGGCGGCCTGGCGCTCGTCCGCGGGTGCGGTCGCGCGCCTCCCGGTGGCGATGGCGTCGAACCTCGCGCAGACCATCACCGCCTACAAGCAGCGGGGCGTGTTCGTCGCCGGCCTCGCGGGCGACGGCGACGTGTCGCTGGCCGCCTTCGACCTCGCCGACCGGCCGCTGCTGCTCGTCGCGGGCAGCGAGGGGGAGGGCCTGTCGCGGATCGTGCGCGAGCTCTGCGACGTGATCGTCTCGATCCCGATCGGCGGCCGCACCGAGTCGCTGAACGCCTCGGTGGCGACGAGCATCGCCCTCTACGCGGTCTCCACCGCGCGCGCGGCCACCGAGTAGCCCGGCACCGAGCGCGTCAGCAGGACGAATCCACTTCGGCAGCACGAGACAGCCGATCTCGTCCGGCTGA
>JBQCCU010000321.1:0-3356 GCA_051961935.1 Amnibacterium sp.
ACGATCACCGGATGCGCGTGGCCGAGCGAGTTCACGGCGATGCCGCCGAGGAAGTCGAGGTAGCGGTTCCCCTCGTCGTCCCAGACCCAGCACCCCTCACCGCGCACGAGCAGGCGCAGCGCCGGCGCGTAGCTCGCCATCAGGTCGTCCGCCTGGCGCTCGCGCCACGGCCGCGTCGTCGGATCCGTCATCCCGGTACCACCTCCGTGCCGATCCCGGCACCCGTGAAGATCTCGAGGAGGACCGAGTGGGGTACCCGGCCGTCGATGATCGCCGCCTTGGGGACCCCGCCGCCGACCGCCTCGAGGCAGGCGGTCATCTTCGGGATCATGCCGGACTCGAGGGACGGCAGCATCGCCGTCAGCTCGGTGGTGGTGAGGGAGCCGAGGATCGTCTCGCGGCGCGGCCAGTCGGCGTAGAGGCCGGGGACGTCGGTGAGGACGACGAGCTTCGCGGCGCCGAGGGCGACGGCGAGCGACGCCGCGGCGCTGTCCGCGTTGACGTTCAGGGACGCACCCGGGTCGTCGAGGTCGGGCGCGATCGTCGAGACGACGGGGATGCCGCCGGCGTCGAGCTGGGCGAGGACGGCCGCGGGGTCGACCGCGACGACGTCCCCGACCTGGCCGAGGTCCACCTCGGCGCCGTCGACCACGGCGGTGCGGCGCCGGCCGCCGAACAGGCCGGCGTCCTCGCCGGAGATCGCCGAGGCGAGCGGCCCGTGGCGGTTGATCGCGCCGACGAGGTCGCGGCTCACCTGGCCGGTGAGCACCATCCGCACCACGTCCATCACCTCCGGCGTGGTGACGCGGTAGCCGCCGCGGAACTCGGTCGCGATGCCGAGCCGGTCGAGCATGGCGGAGATCTGCGGGCCGCCTCCGTGGACGACGACCGGTCGCACCCCGACGGTGCGGAGGTAGACGACGTCCTCGGCGAACGAGGCGAGCAGCGCCTCGTCCACCATCGCGTTGCCGCCGAACTTCACGACGACGATGCGGCCGGCGTAGGCGGTGATCCAGGGCAGCGACTCGATCAGCACCGCGGCCTTCGACGCCGCCTCGGCCGACGCGGAGGCGTCCACGCCGCGCACCTCAGGAGGCATAGGCGCTGTTCTCGTGCACGTAGTCGTGGGTGAGGTCGTTGGTCCACACGGTCGCGGACTCCTCCCCCGCGTGCAGGTCGATGACGACCGACACGGCCCTCGGTGTGAGGTCGACGAGGTCCCGCGGCTGGTCGGGCTGCCCCTGGTGGCAGACGCGGACGCCGTTCATCGTCACGTCGATCCCGAAAGGGTCGAACTCGGCGCTCGTCGTGCCGACGGAGGCGAGCACGCGGCCCCAGTTGGGGTCGTTGCCGAACACCGCCGCCTTGAAGAGGTTGCTGCGGGCGACGGCGCGGGAGACCTCGACGGCGTCCTCCTCGCTCGCGGCGTGCACGGTCTCGATCGCGATGTCGTGGCTCGCGCCCTCCGCATCCGACTGGAGCTGCAGGGCGAGGTCGCGGCAGAGGTCCGTGAGCCGCCTCGTGAAGGACGCGAGGTCGGGCGTGACGCCGGACGCGCCGGAGGCGAGCAGCGTGACCTGGTCGTTCGTCGACATGCAGCCGTCGGAGTCGAGCCGGTCGAAGGTGACGCGTGTCGCGGTGCGGAGCGCGGCGTCGAGGTCCGCGGACTCGAGGTCGGCGTCCGTCGTGATCACCACGAGCATCGTGGCGAGCCCGGGCGCGAGCATCCCCGCGCCCTTCGCCATCCCGCCGATCGTGTAGCCGTCGCCCGTCGACACCGACTGCTTGGGCCGGGTGTCGGTGGTCATGATGGCCCGTGCCGCGTCGGCGCCGCCGTCGGCCGACAGCGCCCGAACCGCGACCCCGACGCCGTGCACCACCTTGGTGCTGTCGAGCTGCTCGCCGATCAGCCCGGTGGAGCAGACGAGCACGTCGCCGGCGGAGAGCCCGAGGGCCTCGCCCGCCGCCTCGGCCGTCTCGTGCACGGTCTGGAAGCCGAGGACGCCGGTGTAGCAGTTCGCGCCGCCCGAGTTCAGGACGATCGCGGAGACGGTGCCGTCGCGGATGACCTGCTTGCTCCACATGATCGGGTTCGCCGTGCAGCGGTTCGAGGTGAACACGGCCGCCGCGGAGGCGGACGGCCCCCGGTTGACGACGAGGGCGAGGTCGGGGCCCTCACCGGTGCGGAGGCCGGCGACGACTCCGGCGGCTTCGAACCCGGCGGCTGCGGTCACGCTCACGGGGCGACTCCATCGATCGGGAGCCCGGCGGCCTCGTCGAGGCCGAGGGCGATGTTCGCGGACTGGATGGCGGCGCCGGCCGTGCCCTTGCCGAGGTTGTCGATCGCCGCGACGACCACGAGGCGTCCGGCGGCCGCGTCGACGGCGAGGCCGAGCGCGAGGGTGTTCGAGCCGATCACGTGCTGCACGGCCGGGAAGCGCCCCTCGGGCAGCAGCCGCACGAAGCGCTCGCCCCCGTAGGCCTCCTGGTAGGCGGCGCGGAGCGCATCCGCCGTCGCGTCCGGGGCGAGCCGCGCCGTGCAGGTGGCGAGGATGCCGCGGGCCATGGGCACGAGCACCGGGGTGAACGAGAGCGTGCCGCGCGGCGCACCGGAGACGGCGAGCGCCTGGAGCACCTCGGGGACGTGCCGGTGGACGCCGCCGACCGCGTACGCAGACGCGGAGCCGAGCAGCTCGGCCGCGAGCAGGTCGGCGCGGAGGGTGCGGCCGGCGCCGGAAGGGCCGACGGCGAGCACCGCGACCAGGTCGTCGGGCTCGACGAGGCCGGCGGCGACCGCGGGCGCGAGCGCGAGCGCGACGGTGGAGGCGTTGCAGCCGGGGGCGGCGATGCGGCGCGCGCCCGCGAGGACGTCGCGCTGCTTGCCGGCGGCGGTGAGCAGCTCGGGGACGCCGTACGGCCAGACGCCGTGCCACTCGCCCGGGTAGAAGGCCGACCAGTCGGCCTCGGACGCGAGGCGGTGGTCGGCCCCGGCGTCGACGACGAGGACCTCGTCGCCGAGCGAGGCGGCGAGCGCCCCGGACGCGCCGTGCGGCAGCGCGAGGAACACCGCGTCGTGGCCCGCGAGCACCTCCGGCGTCGTCTCCTGGAGCACGAGCGAGGCGGCGGAGGCGAGGTGGGGCTGCACCTCGCCGAGCGTCCTGCCCACGCTGCCGTGCCCGGTCACGGTGACGACCTCGAGGTCGGGGTGGCCCGCGAGGAGGCGCACGACCTCCCCACCGGCGTAGCCGCTCGCACCCGCGACGGCGACCGAGAGGACCATCCCCCCACCCGACGGGAGGCGGCTCCGCGCCCTCCCGGCCGGGTCCCTGCGGGGCTACTCCCGGATGCGGGCCCCC
>JBQCCU010000322.1:0-2369 GCA_051961935.1 Amnibacterium sp.
GCGACAGCAGGTCGAGGTGGTGCCGTTCGGCGACGATCCGGCCGTCCCTCCACTCCTGCCAGAACGTGGCCCAGACCTCGATCCGCCGGCCGGTCGGCGGGACCTCCCCGCCCGGCGTGGCCAGGGGACCGGTGTGCGTGCCGCGCCAGCGGATCTCCATGGCGACGAGGTCGCCGTCCACCACGAGCCTGGTGATCGTGCCGGTCACGTCCGGCAGTGCGGTGCGCCACTGACGGAACCCGGCGATCGCCTCATCGGGGTCGGTGACCCGCCGACCGGTACCGGTCTCCTCGTAGACGAAGCCGGGCCCCATCTCGGCCCGTAACGCGTCGAGGTCCCCCGAGTTGAAGTGCTCCAGGCTGGCGCGCGCCAGCTCCTCCACCGAGGTCATGGCCCTCTCCTTCCGTTCCGTGGTCTCCGAACGGCCGCGCAGTATCCGCGCCTGAGAGGACGGTGTCCAGAGTCCGAAGCAGGGTTCCGGTCACGACCACGAACCCGTGCACGGGCTGTGCATGTCGGGGCTCCCTGCCGGTTCGCATCCCGCGGGGGCGATGGTGGCCGCTACGGCGATCCGCCGGCGTGCGCGTCGACGGGGTGGGACGGCACGATGGGCAGCATCTCCTGGGACGGCGCCGTCGTCGAGTTCGACGACCGGCTCCTCGCGCACCTCCAGATCGTGATCGTGCGGAGGTTCCGCGTGGGCGAGTCGTTCCTCATGTCCTGGCTGGATCCGCTGAGCGAGGGCGACGGCCGGAGCGCGGACTGGCTGACGCCCCACTGCCCGCTGCACTTCGGCTTCAGCGAGGTCCGGGTGCCGGCCATCGACCACCGCTGGCTCGCCCTGCTGGACCGTGCGGTCTCGAGCGGCGCGGGCCTGATCGTCACCGATGCCGACGGGCGGCCGATCCGGGCGACGCACCACGGGCGCTCTCGCGAGCTCGCCTTCGCCGGATGACGACCGGTGCGGTCTGCAGGTCCGCAGGCGATCTGCAGGATGAGCCGGCCGTCTCCGTCCTGCGGACCGCGCGGCGACCTGCAGACGTCGCGGCGGCGGCTCAGCCGAGCCAGCGGCGGCGCCGCGGCGCGTCCGGGGAGCGCTCGCCGAGCGCGAGCGCGGCCTCAGCGAGGTCCTCGGCGGTGAGCGTCGTCACCTCGGTGCGGTCGAGCGCGCCGACCTCGCGGTCGTGGCCCCGGGTGCGCCGGAGCGCCTGCCGGTTGAGGGCCTGCTCGAAGAGGGTGCGGGCGAAGCGCGCGTTGCCCGAGTCCTCGCGGGTGCGCAGGTTGCCGAAGATGCGGCGGAGGGTCTCCTCCGCGCCGGGCGCGAGGGCGTACTCGTGCTGTGCGGCGATCCCCACGAAGATCGCCTCCAGCTCCGCCGTCGAGTAGTCGGGGAACGTGATCTCGCGAGCGAAGCGTGACCGGCGCCCCGGGTTCGATAGCAGGAACGACTCCATCAGCCGCGGGTAGCCGGCGACGATGACGACGAGCCGGTGCCGATGGTCCTCCATCCGCTTCAGCAGCACCTCGATCGCCTCGGGCCCGAAGTCGAGCCGCCCCTCCCCTTCGGGGGCGAGGGAGTAGGCCTCGTCGATGAACAGGACGCCGTCGAGCGCCCGACGGATGACCCGGTCGGTCTTCAGGGCGGTGGCGCCGACGTACTGGCCGACGAGACCCGCCCGGTCGACCTCGACGAGGTGCCCCTTCTGCAGCAGCCCCACCGCCCGGTACATCTCCGCGAGGAGGCGGGCGACGGTGGTCTTGCCGGTGCCGGGGTTCCCGAGGAAGACGAGGTGCTGCGACGTCGCCACCTCGGGCAGGCCGTGCGCCTTGCGGCGCGCCTGCACCTGCAGGAACGCGACGAGGGAGTGCACCTGCTCCTTGACGGTGTCGAGCCCGACGAGGGCGTCGAGCTCGGCCTGCACCACCGCGAGCGGTCGCGCCGGGCCGGTGCGGGGCCCGAGGAGGTCGCCGACGAGGTCGTCGACCCGGCCGAGCGAGGGCCGCGGGAGCTGATCGCCGAGCTTGCCGACGGTCTCCCGCAGATGCTCGAGGGGGTTGCGGCCGGACGCCATGCCGGGAGCCTAGGTGGGCCTGCCGGATGGAACGGCCGGAGGGCCGAGAGCCCCGGCGGACTCGAAGGCGGGCGGAGGCGGGGGGGGGGGGGGGGGGGGGGGGGGCGGCGGCGCCCCCCCCCCCCCCCCCCCCCCCCCCCCCCGCGCCCCCCCGGCAACACACCACACCCCCCCCCCCCCCCCCCCCCCACACCCCCCCCCCCCCCCCCCCCCCCCCCCCCCCCACCCCCCCCCCCCCCGCCCCCACGCCCGACCCCCCCCCCACAAAAACCCCCCCCCCCCCCCCCCCACCCCCCC
>JBQCCU010000323.1:0-3876 GCA_051961935.1 Amnibacterium sp.
GCGGGGATGCGAAGCGCCGGGTCGTCGAGGCGCTCGCCGCCGGCGCCGAGCGCCGCATCCTCTTCGTGCGCACCAAGCACGTCGCGAAGCGCCTCGCGAAGCAGCTCGCCGCATCCGGCATCGCCGCCGCGGACCTGCAGGGCAACCTCTCCCAGGCGGCCCGCGACCGCAACCTCGCCGCGTTCAGCGACGGGAGCGTGCGCGTGCTGGTCGCCACCGACGTGGCGGCGCGCGGCGTCCACGTCGACGACGTCGCCCTCGTCGTGCACGTCGACCCGCCGACCGAGCACAAGGCCTACCTGCACCGCTCCGGCCGTACCGCCAGGGCGGGCTCGGCGGGCACGGTCGTCACGCTGGTGCTGCCGGAGCAGCGGCGCGACGTCGCCGTGCTGCTGCGGAAGGCCGGGATCGCGGTGACGCCGGAGGCGGTCAGCGACCGCTCCCCCAGCGTCGAGCGGCTGATCGGCGAGCGCGCCCCCAAGGTGACGCCGCCGCCGGTCGCGCAGCAGCAGCGCCGTCCCGCCCAGGGCCGGCCGTCGGCGCCGCAGCGTGCCGGCGCGGCCGGCGGCCGTGGCGGGCAGCCCCGGTCGGCCGGCGCGCAGCGGCAGGGCGGTTCCTCGCAGCGGCAGGGTGCCCCGCGTCAGGACCTGCGTCCGGCCGGCGCCCGCCGCGGTCGCCCCGCCGCCGGTGGCCGCGGCCGCTGACGCGCACGCGTCTGCTGTCCGTGCGGACGACTGCTGCCGCTGTACCTGCCGCAGTCGTCCGTACGGACAGCACACACACACACGCATCAGGACGGCTCCAGCCGTCGGCCGTCAGGCGGCCGCCGGCTCCGGCACCCGCGCCGCCTGCGGGCGGGGCGCGTCGGGGCCGGCGAGCAGCCGTTCCGCCGCCCGGTCCGCCACGGCCATGATCGTGAGCGCCGGGTTGGCGCTGCCCTGCGTCGGCAGCACGCTGCCGTCGGTGATGAAGAGGTTCGGCACGGCGAACGTGCGGCACTCCGCATCCACCACGCCGTCCTCCGGCCGGGACGCCATCCTGGCGCCGCCGACGAGGTGGGCGTAGCGGTCGATCGTGACCACCTCGTCCGCCCCCGCCGCCTTGAGGATCCGCTCCATCACCGAGGTGGCCGCCTTCACGAGCTGCTTGTCGTTGTCGCACTGCGTGTACGAGAAGTGCGCGACGGGGATGCCGTTGCGGTCCTTCTCGTCGGCGAGCGTCACCCGGTTGTCGGGCTGCGGGAGGAACTCGCAGAGCGCGCCGAGGCACGCCCAGTGGACGTAGTCCGACATGTAGTTGCGGAACTCGGCGCCCCAGTGGCCCTGCGCCATGATGTGCTCCGCCCAGGTGATGGGCAGCGGGGAGACCGTCTGGATGGAGAAGCCGCGCTTGTACGGCTTGGTCGGGTCCGTCTCGTAGAACGCCTCCGTGCTCACCTCGGGCGGCGGGGCCTTGTACATCCGCACCTCGGCGTCGAACCGTCCGCCGGTCTGCGGCGCCCCCTGCACCATGAGGTAGCGGCCGACGAGATCGAAGTCGTTGCAGAGGCCGTCGGGGAAGCGGTCCGACGCCGAGTTGAGCAGCAGCCGGGGCGTCTCGATCGAGTACCCGGCGATCGCCACGGCGGCGGCCTTCTGGAACCGCGACCGGCCGCCGCGCACGTAGTGCACGCCGGTCGCCCTGCCGGTGCGCTCGTCGACCTCGACCCGCACGACCATGGAGTCGGCGCGGATCTCGACGCCGTGCGCGAGGGCGTCCGGCAGGTGCGTGATGAGCGGCGACGCCTTCGCGTTCACCTTGCAGCCCTGGAGGCAGAAGCCGCGGTAGATGCAGTGGGGACGGTTGCCGAACCGGCCGTTGGTGATGGCGACCGGGCCGACGCGGGCCTCGATGCCGGCCGCCTCCGCGCCGCGGAGGAACAGCTCGCCGTTGCCGCCGACCGGATGCGGCCGGTAGGGGTACGAATGCGGGTCGCCCCAGGGCCAGTCCTGGCCGGCGACGGGCAGCTCGGCCTCGATCCGCTCGTAGTAGGGCTTCAGGTCCTCGTAGGCGATCGGCCAGTCGGCGCCGACGCCGTCGTTGGTCCGGGTGGCGAAGTCGCTCGGGTGGAAGCGCGGCGTGTACCCGGCGTAGTGCACCATCGACCCGCCGACGCCGCGACCGGAGTTGTTCGAGCCGAGGGGCACGGGATCCGCGCCACCGATCTGCCGGGGCTCGGTCCAGTAGAGCTGGTGGGAGCCCGCCTCGTCGCTCACCCAGTCCTGCTCGGGGTTCCAGAACGGTCCCGCGTCGAGGACGACCACCCGCCAGCCGGCGCGGGCCACGCGCTGCGCGAGGGTGCTGCCACCGGCGCCTGCCCCGACGATGACGAGGTCCACCTCGTCGTCGTCGTCGAAGTGGCGCATCCGCTCGCGCAGCGCCTCGTCGATGCCCCCGCGCGGCGTGAGCAGCCAAGCCGACTCGTTCCGCGCCCGTACTGCGATCGTCATCCGTTCCTCTCCGCCACCGGGTCGTCCTTCGGCCGCGCGTCCGGCACCTCGTAGGGCTCCCACCTGTCGACACCCCGGTTCTTGTAGCCGCGGGGGTACGCGGGACCGGAGAAGCCGATCTCGTTCCACGCCGCCGGATGGGAGTAGAACGCCGTCGCCGCGTAGCGCGTCCAGAGGCTCCACACCTGCTTCGGCGGCATGCCGTGCCAGCGCTCCGCCTTCGAGCCGTGGACCGCGGCGAGCAGCTCGCGCTGCTCCGCGAGCCCGCAGGCGGCGAAGCCGTGCCCGTACCGCTCGCGTGCGTCCGCGTCGAGGCCGGCGACGGTGTCCCGCCACGCCTGGGAGTCCTGCGGCATGGAGTCGTAGTGCCAGCCGTCGGTCTCGTTCTCGGCGAGGCGGCCGTCCACCATCCGCACGAGGTCGATGCGGTGCGGATCGAGGTCGTCGTCCTGCCCCATCAGGCGGTCGAGGAGCGCCGCGGCGATCGCCTCCTCCTCCGGCGTGAAGAACCGGATGGGCGGCAGCGTGTGCACGCGGCCGAGCACCACCGCACGGGTGGCGTCGTCCCAGTGGTCGCGCTCGGCCAGGACGTCGAAGCCGGGGAACCGGGGCGCGCGGTTGCCGGGCGGGACCCGCTCGCCGCCGTTCATCGCTCCCGCCGGAGGACCGCCGCGAGCAGCCCCATGCCGCCGACCAGGGTGACGAGCAGCGGGGCGAGCAGGGGCGGCCCCATCTCCATGTTGTAGCGGAACTCCTTCCAGCCGCCCGGCTTGTTGCCGATGCCCTGGGCGTGCAGGAAGGTGCCTTGGAGGCCGTTCGCCACGATCAGCGCGGACGCGGCCGGCAGGACGGTCTTCGCCATCCGGGGGCTCGCCCAGCCCGCCGTGGCCGCGACGGCGCCGACCGGCCCCACGACGATCGGCGCCCACATCCAGCGCCGGCCGAAGCTCGCCTTGTCGTGCTCGAAGAAGATCTCGACGGTCGTCACCGCGGCACCCACGGCGGTGAGCGCCGACAGCATCCGCTCGAACCGGCCATGCCGGACGTCCACGATCTCCTTCGCCGCGAACATGGTCGCCCGCCGTGCCGGACGAAGTGCTCCTCGAGCCATCTGGCCTCCCTGCCGTTCCTAACTCTTTGTACCTCTGCAAAATCTGAAGATCCCTGACAGACCCATCCGGAGCGGCCGTGCGGAGCCGGCGGCCACTAGATTGCGAACGACCCATCCGCTCCGGACGACAGGCGACCATGCCAGCAGCCCGCGACTCCTCGCCCACTCCGGCGGTGGCCGTGCCCGGCCGCCGGCTCCGGGGACGCTGGGCGTCCTGGCACGATCGCTTCCTCGTCGAGGAGCGGTTCGTCGCACCGGCGGTCCGCCGCCGCCTCT
>JBQCCU010000324.1:0-2406 GCA_051961935.1 Amnibacterium sp.
TCCGCAGCGCCTCGGGGTCCTTCGCCGAGCCGAACGCCCGCCCCCGCGTGGCTCGCGCCAGCCGGATCTTCGTGGAGGGCCGGCACGACGCGGACCTCGTGGAGAAGGTCTGGGGCCACGACCTGCGCATCGAGGGCGTCGCGGTCGAGTACCTGGAGGGCGTCGACCACCTCGAGGCGGTGCTGAAGGCGTTCCAGCCCGACCCGGAGCGCCGCGTCGGCGTGCTCGTCGACCACCTCGTCGCGAACAGCAAGGAGAGTCGCATCGCCGAGGCGGCCGCGAAGCCGTGGGGCGGGAACGTGCTCGTCGTCGGCCACCCCTACATCGACATCTGGCAGGCGGTGAAGCCGGAGCGGCTCGGCCTGAAGGCGTGGCCGGTGATCCCGCGCGGCATCGAGTGGAAGCACGGCATCTGCGCGGCGCTCAGGTGGCCGCACGAGGACCAGGCCGACATCGCGGCGGCGTGGAAGCGGATCCTCAGCCGGGTCGACCACTACGGGCATCTCGAGCCGGCGCTGCTCGGCCGCGTCGAGCAGCTGATCGACTTCGTCACCGCGTAGCCCCGCCGCTCAGCGGACGCGGTGCAGCGTCCAGGACGCGCGGCCGGCGTCCAGCTCGAGCACGCCGTAGGTGCGGTGCGGCTGGCGCCGGCGGTCCGTGGGGGAGCCGGGGTTCAGCAGGCGCAGGCCGCGCGGCGTCGTCGAGTCCCACGGGATGTGGCTGTGCCCGAACACGAGCACGTCCGTGTCCGGGAAGGCCTCGTCCATCCGCCGTTCGCGGCCCGGCGCCTGCCCGGTCTCGTGCACGACGGCGAGCCGCACGCCGTCGAGCTCCGCCCGCGCGACCTCCGGCAGCCGCCGGTGCAGCTCCGGCCCGTCGTTGTTGCCGGCGCAGCCGAGGACGAACGGCGCGCGGGCGAGCAGCGCGTCGAGCGTCGCCTCGTCGACCCAGTCCCCGGCGTGCACGACCCCGTCGGACCGGTCGAGCTCCGCGAGCACCTCGGGCGGCAGCGCCTTCGCGCGCTTCGGCAGGTGGGTGTCGGCGAGCACGGTGAGACGCATCGGCATCCGCCCATGATCGCCGGGTGAACGGTAAGGCGGCTCTGGTTGCATCCGCCCCATGCCCGACGCCCGGTTCTCCGCCATCCTCTTCGACATCGACGGCACGCTCGTCGACTCCAACTACCTGCACGTCGACGCGTGGAGCCGCGCCCTCGCGGAGGTCGGGCATCCGGTACCCGACTGGCGCATCCACCGGGCGATCGGCATGGACTCGGCGAAGCTCTTGGAGATCCTGCTCGGCGACGACCTCGAGCGGCTCGGCGAGGAGGCCGAGGAGCGGCACGGCGCCCACTACCGGCGGGACGCCGAGCGGCTCCGCTCGTTCGAGCAGGCGCAGGCGCTGCTGCGGGAGCTCGCTGAGCGGGGGATGAAGGTCGTGCTCGCCACCTCCGCGCCGCAAGAGGAGTTCGAGCTGCTGCAGCAGGTGCTCCAGGTGGACGACGCGATCGCCGAGTACACGACCGCGGAGGACGTCGAGCAGGCGAAGCCCGCGCCCGACGTGGTGCAGATGGCGCTGAAGAAGGCCGGCGTGCGCCCGGAGGAGGCGCTGATGGTCGGCGACGCCGCGTGGGACATGCAGGCGGCGAAGAAGGCCGGTGTCGCCGCGATCGGGGTGCGCACGGGCGGGATCGGGCCAGGGGAGCTGACGGATGCGGGCGCGATCGCGGTGTACGACGACGTCGCGCAGCTGCTCGCCGAGCTCGATTCGAGCCCGCTGTACCGGGGCTGATCCGCGCCCGATCCGTTCGGCTGACGCTCATCCTGCGTTCCTAGTGTCGAACACATGAGCGATGACAGCAGCGAGACCCTCGGCGGCCCGCAGGGGTCGACCACCGAGAAGGACCCGAGCGACTGGGTGACCGGCGACGAGCCGGCGACCGGCGCGCAGAAGAGCTACCTGGACACCCTCGCCCGCGAGGCGGGGGAGGAGATCCCGGCGGACATCACGAAGGCGGAGGCGTCCGAGCACATCGACCGCCTCCAGCAGAAGACGGGTCGCGGCCAGTAGCGCCGCTCGGGGTCAGTCCTTCGGGGCCGCCGCGCGGAGCCGCTCGAGCAGCGGCTCCGCCACCTCGTCGAGGACCCGCTGCTGCAGCGCGTCGCCGACCTGCACGAGCGCGTTGTTGGTGCTGCCGGCCTCCCACAGGGGCCGCACGCCCTCGACGAGCTCGGCGAGGTCCGGACCGCAGGGGATGGTCTCGGCCACGTCCTCGGGCCGGACGAACCGGCTCGCGCCCGTGAAGCCCGCCGGGGTCGGCAGGTCGGAGTTCACGGCCCACCCGCCGGCGAACCACCGGAACTGCTCGTGGGCGAGCTCGATCGCCTGCTGCTTTTCCGGCGCCCA
>JBQCCU010000325.1:0-5506 GCA_051961935.1 Amnibacterium sp.
CATCGACTGCCGCAGGCCGCCGAGCAGCTGGTAGACCACGCTCGCGACCGGCCCGCGGTACGGGACCTGCCCCTCGATGCCCTCGGCGATCAGCTGCTCGTCGCTCGGCACGTCCGCCTGGAAGTAGCGGTCGCGCGAGTACGAGGTCTTCTTGCCCCGGGTCTGCAACGCGCCGAGCGAGCCCATGCCGCGGTAGGTCTTGAACTGCTTGCCGTTCACGTAGACGAGGTCGCCGGGGCTCTCGTCCGTGCCGGCGAGCAGCGAGCCGAGCATCACCGTGTCCGCGCCCGCGACGAGCGCCTTCGCGATGTCCCCCGAGTACTGCAGGCCGCCGTCGGCGATCACCGGCACGCCGGTCCGCCGGGCCGCGAGCGAGGCCTCGTACACGGCGGTGACCTGCGGGACGCCGACGCCCGCGACCACGCGGGTGGTGCAGATCGAGCCCGGGCCGACGCCGACCTTCACGGCATCGACACCCGCGTCGATGAGCGCCTGCGCGCCGGTGCGGGTCGCCACGTTGCCGCCGATGACGTCCACGTGGGCGGCGCGCGGCTCCGCCTTCAGGCGCCGCACGATGTCGAGCACCCCCGCGCTGTCGCCGTTCGCGGTGTCGACGACGAGCACGTCCACGCCGGCGTCGACGAGCGTCATCGCCCGGTCCCACGCGTCGCCGAAGAAGCCGATGGCGGCGCCGACGCGGAGCCGGCCCGCCTCGTCCTTCGTCGCGCTCGGGTAGCGCTCGCTCTTCTCGAAGTCCTTCACGGTGATGAGCCCGGTGAGCCGCCCCGCGTCGTCGACGAGCGGCAGCTTCTCGATCCGGTGCTGCGCGAGCAGGCCGATCGCGTCGTCGGGATGGATGCCCTCACGGCCGGTGACGAGCGGCGCCTTCGTCATCACGTCGGCGACCTTCGTCGTCTCCTTCTCGAACGGGGAGACGAAGCGGATGTCGCGGTTCGTCACGATGCCGACGAGCATCCCGTCGTCGTCCACGACCGGCAGGCCGCTCACCCGGAACTGCGCGCAGAGGCGGTCGACCTCCGCGATCGTCGCGTCGGGCCGGGTGGTGACCGGGTCGGTGATCATGCCGGACTCGCTGCGCTTCACACGGTCGACGTGCGCGGCCTGGTCCTCGATCGACAGGTTCCGGTGGATGACCCCGAGGCCGCCCTGGCGCGCCATCGCGATCGCCATGCGCGACTCGGTGACGGTGTCCATCGCGGAGGACAGCAGCGGCGCCGCCAGCCGGATGCGCCGCGTGAGGCGCGTGGAGGTGTCCGCCTCGGACGGGATGACGTCCGTGTGCCCGGGCAGCAGCATCACGTCGTCGTAGGTGAGCCCCAGGAACCCGAACGGATCGTCAGTCATACGTCTCCTCAACCCCGCGCCGACCGGGGAACTTCCCCGATGCCCATGGTATTGGGGACGGACGGGACGCTCAGGCCGGCAGGTCCTCCTCGACGAGGTCCTCCACGTCCTCGGCGAGCGTGCCGAGGTAGAGCTCGATCACCTTCGGGTCGTCGGCGAGCTCGCGTCCGGTGCCCGTGTACGAGTTGCGGCCCTGATCGAGCACGTAGCCGCGGTCGCAGATCTGCAGGCAGCGCCTGGCGTTCTGCTCGACCATGATCACGGTCACCCCGGTGCGGTTGATCTTCCTGGTGCGGATGAAGGTCTCGTCCTGGCGCACGGGCGAGAGGCCGGCGGACGGCTCGTCGAGCAGCAGCACCGCCGGCTCCATCATCAGCGCCCGCGCCATCGCCACCGACTGCCGCTCCCCGCCGGACAGGCCGCCCGCCCGCTGCGAGCGCCGCTGCGCGAGCACCGGGAACAGGTCGTAGATCGCCTCGAGCCGCTCGGACAGCTTGCGCGGCCGCAGGAAGAGCCCCATCTGGAGGTTCTCCTCGATGGTGAGGGACGGGAAGACGTTGTTCGTCTGCGGGACGAACCCGACGCCGGCCTGCACCAGCTTGTTCGCCTTGCTGTTCGTGATGTCCTCGCCGTTCAGCAGGACGGTGCCCTGCCGCACCGGCACGAGTCCGAACAGGGCCTTGAGCAGCGTCGACTTGCCCGCGCCGTTCGGTCCGATGATGCCGATCAGCTCGCCGGGATAGGCGGTGAGGCTGCAGTCGTTCAGGATGTTGATCCCCGGCAGGTAGCCCGCGGTGAGGTGCTGCGCGTCGACGACGGGCGCGCCCGATCCGGTGTACGCGACCATCAGGCCTCCTCCTCCGCCTGCTCGGCCCGCGCCGCGTCCTCCGCGGCGACGGCGGCGCCGAAGTCCTCCTCGAGCACGGCGTCGTCGCCGAGGTCCTGGTCGTGGTGCGAACCGAGGTACGCGTCGACGACCGCCTGGTGCCGCATGACGTTGGCGGGCGGCCCCTCGGCCACGATCCGTCCCTCCGCCATGACCACCACCCAGTCGGAGATGTGCCGCACCATGTGCATGTCGTGCTCGACGAACAGCACCGTGGTGCCCTGGTCGCGCAGCGACTCGATGTGCCCGAGCAGCGACTGGGTGAGGGCGGGGTTCACCCCGGCCATCGGCTCGTCGAGCATGATCATCGCCGGGTCGCTCATGAGCGCGCGCGCCATCTCCAGCAGCTTCCGCTGGCCGCCCGAGAGGCTGCCCGCGTAGTCGTCCTTCTTGCCGTCGAGCTTGAAGCGGGCGAGCAGCTCGATCGCCTTGTCGCGGATCTCCGCCTCCCGCTTCATCCAGACGGGGCGGAGCAGCGCGGCGAGCATCCGCTCCCCCGGCTGGTCCTGCGCGCCGAGGAGCATGTTGTCGAGCACGGTCATGCGGGACAGCGCCTTGGTGAGCTGGAAGGTGCGCACCATGCCGGCCTGCGCGACGCGGAAGGCGCTCGTCGCGGTGAGCGTGCGGTCCTGGAAGCGCCAGGAGGCGTAGTCGCCGCTGTCGGAGGCGAAGCGCGGTCTCGCGGAGCTGGGCCGGTCGAAGCCGGTGATGAGGTTGAAGAAGGTCGTCTTGCCCGCGCCGTTCGGGCCGATGAGGGCCGTGATCGCGCCGCGCTGCACCTCGAGGTGGTCCACGTCCACCGCGGTGACGCCGCCGAAGCGGCGCACGATGCGGTCCACGGAGAGGATCGGCTGCGGCTTGGCGCTGCCGGGTTCCTGCGGCACCGCGGCGAGCTTCGCCCTCAGCCGCGCGCGGTCGTAGTCGTAGTCGTCGGCCGTGACCGCTGTCGCCGTGTCAGTCACCGAAGGTCAGCTCCTTCTTGTTCCCGAGTATGCCCTGCGGCCGGAAGATCACGAGCAGCATGAGGCCGACGCCCACCACGATCCACCCGAACTGCGGGATCTGCTGCTCGTTCATGATCTGCGGGGGCACGAACTGGCTCACCACGTCGTTCAGGCCGATGATCACCATGAAGTAGAGGAACGAACCGAGCACGGGGCCGAGCACGGTCGCGGCCCCGCCGAGCAGCAGGCAGGTGTAGAGCAGGAACGTGGTGGTGCGGCCGAGGGAGTCCGGCTGCACCGACGCGGACATCACGTAGAGCACCCCGCCGATCGCGCCGAGCACCCCGCCGAGCACGAGGGCCTGCATCTTGTAGGCGTAGACGTTCTTGCCGAGGC
Source organism: Amnibacterium sp. (assembly GCA_051961935.1). Taxonomy (GTDB): domain Bacteria; phylum Actinomycetota; class Actinomycetes; order Actinomycetales; family Microbacteriaceae; genus Amnibacterium. The sequence continues at coordinate 3,592 of JBQCCU010000325.1, forward strand.
TGCGCACCGCGTCCTCGTCCTCGCGGATGCCGCGGAGCGCGCGGCCCCACGGGCTGCGCGAGAGCAGCAGCACGACCAGGCAGACGACGATGAGCACGGCCCAGCACACGAGGCGGAGGAACCAGCTGTCGCCCTGCGTGAGCGGGTAGTCGTACGGCCCCACCTGGAAGCTGCCGACCTGCGGGAACGGGGACAGGGCCGTGAACGCCGGCTGGTAGACGCTGCCGAGGATGCCCGCCGCGCCGCCGGTGATCGGCGCGAGGCCCTGGTTGCCGCCGACGATGCGGACGATCTCCGCGGCGGCCACCGTCACGATCGCGAGGTAGTCGCCGCGCAGCTTCAGCGTGGGGATGCCGAGGATCAGCGCGAACAGCACGGCCGCCACGAGCGCCACGAGGATGCCGAGCCAGAAGCCGCCGCCGAACTCGACGGTGATCGCGAAGCCGTATGCCCCGAGGAGCATGAAGCCCGCCTGTCCGATGTTCAGCAGGCCCGTGAAGCCGAAGTGGATGTTGAGCCCGATCGCGGCGATCGCGAACGCCGCGGTCACCGACGACAGGATCTGCTGCCCGAAGTCGATGAAGAGCCCGCTCAGGAAGTCCATCGTCCGTCCTTTCGGCTAGCCGACGCGCTCGCGCCGGCCGAGGATGCCCTGGGGCCGGAAGATCAGCACCAGGATGAGGATGAGCAGCGCGCTCGCGTACCGGAGGTCGCTCGAGAGCACGATGCTCGACAGCTGCACGACGAGGCCGATCACGAGCGAGCCGACGAGCGCCCCGAACGCGGTCCCCAGGCCGCCGAGGGTGACGGCGGAGAAGATGAGCAGCAGCAGCGCCTGCCCCGTGCTCCAGGAGACGCCGCCGTAGACGAGCGCGTAGAGGATCCCGGCGAGGCCGGCGAGGCCCATCGACACCGTCCACACGAGCCGGATGATGCGGTCCACGTCGATGCCCGAGGCCGCGGCGAGCGCCCGGTTGTCGGAGACGGCGCGCGTGGCCCGCCCGATCCGGGTGCGCTGCAGCACGAGGCCGACCACGACGAGCACGACGATCGCGATCCCCATCGACAGGTACGCGTTCGGCGTGATGCCGAGCGGGCCGGTGTTCAGCTGGATCTGGTTCGTGACCTGGTGCACCTCCGCGCCGACCGTGAACTGGTAGAGGTACTCGAGCGCGAGCGAGAGGCCGATGGTCACGACCATGAGCTGGGTCAGCCCGAGGCCGCGCCGGCGGAGGGGACCCCAGATGAGCCGGTCCTGCGCGTACCCGGTGGCGGCGCAGATCGGCACGGTCACGATGCAGGCGAGCAGGAATGGCCAGTGCAGCACGGTGGCGAACTCGTATGCGAGCAGTCCGCCCAGCGTGACCTGCTCGGCGTGGGCGAAGTTGCTGAGGCCGGTGGTCCCGTAGATCAGGGAGAGCCCGATGGAGGCGAGCGCCAGCAGGAGGCCGAGCAGCAGCCCCGTGCCGATCTGCTCCCAGATCTGCGCCAGCAGCCCCCCGCCTCCCCCGGTGGGCGACACGGCCTTCGACCCCTTCGGCGCACCGGAGAGTGCGAAGGCGGCCGGCTGCAGCTGTCCCAGGACGACCTGGATCGTCCGCTTCGGGGCGGCCGCCTTCACGCCCTTCGGCAGCGTCGCCGTGTTGAGGGCGATCGTGTAGGCACCGGCCTTCGTGACCTTGAAGCCGTAGACGCCGTCCGCGTTCGTGACCGCGGAGGCGGAGGCGCCGCTCGCGCCGGCGAGGGTCAGCTCGACGCCCTTCACGGGGTTGTCGTTGTCGTCCTTCAGCGTGCCGCGGACGCATCCGGTGGAGTCGTCGACGACGCCGCTCGCGCTCGCCGGGACCACCGGGCTCGACGACGTCGGCGGCCCCCGGGAGGGGGGGGGGGTGGGCGCGCTCGCCCGCGGGGCGCC
>JBQCCU010000326.1:0-3717 GCA_051961935.1 Amnibacterium sp.
AATCTGCTCGCGAATGGCGCGGACCGGGAGATCCATACCAGCCATCAGGCACATGGTCTCGAGTCGGGACAACGTATCGCGCGGGCTGTTCGCGTGCGCTGTGGTCATTGATCCGTCGTGGCCCGTGTTCATGGCCTGGAGCATGTCCAACGCCTCGCCGCCGCGGCACTCTCCGACCACAATTCGCTCCGGCCGCATTCGGAGGGAGTTGATCACGAGGTCGCGGATGGTGACCTCGCCCTTGCCCTCCGTGTTGGACGGGCGGCTCTCAAGGCGCACCACGTGGTCCTGCTGGATCTGGAGCTCGACGGCGTCCTCGATCGTGACGATGCGCTCCCCCGGCGGGATGAAGGAGGAGAGCACGTTCAGCAGGGTCGTCTTCCCGGTGCCGGTGCCGCCGGAGACGATGATGTTCAGGTGGGCGGACACGCACGCCTCCAGCAGTTCGGCCATCTCGGGGGAGAGGGACCCGAACCGGACCAGGTCCGCGGCCTTGAGCGGGTCGGCGGAGAACTTGCGGATGGTGAGCGTCGAGCCGGAGACCGCGAGCGGCGGGATCACCGCGTTGACGCGGGAGCCGTCCTCGAGGCGGGCGTCGACGAGCGGCGACGACTCGTCGATCCGGCGGCCCACGCGGGAGACGATCTTCTCGATCACCCGGCGCAGCTGCTCCTCGCCGCGGAACCGCGACGCGGTGAGCGTCAGCTTCCCCGACCGCTCCACGAAGATCTGGTCCGGCCCGTTCACCATGATCTCGCTGATGGACGGGTCGTCGAGCAGCGGCTGCAGCGGCCCGTAGCCGAGCACGTCGTCGCTGATCTCGCGGACGAGCCGGTGCCGCTCCTCGTTGCTGAGCGGCACCCGCTCGGCCTCGACGATCTCGGTGAGCGCGTCACGGGCGTAGGAGAGCAGGTCCGCCTCGGTGAGGTTCGGGTCGTTCATCCGGCTGCCGAGCCGCTCGAAGAGCGTCTCGCCCACCCGGGACTTCAGCGTGAGGAGCCCGTCGACGACCGGCTCCGGCTTCGGCGCAGACGCGGGCTTCGCGGCCGCGGCGCTCACCGGCACGACCGGCTGCGGCTCGGGGGTGGCCGGCTCGGCGACGCGGCCGGCGAGGCGCTCGGAGAGCTTCACGGCGCCACCGCCCGCTTGTGCGCGCCCTTGCCCGGGGCCGCCGGGTTCGGCTCGAACCGGCCGGCCAGGCTCCGCAGGGCCTTCGCGGCGCGGCCCCGGCTCTTCTCCTGCAGCAGGGGCACGCCGCGGTTCGTCGCGTAGGCGACGTCGCGGGAGCGGGGGATCACCACGTCGACGGGGCGGCGGATCGTCGCCTCGATGTCGCGGATGGAGAGGCCGGTGCCGCGGTCGGCGAGGTTCACGGCGACGCTCCGGCGGCCCGAGCCGAGCCCGAGCCGCTCGATCACCTCGATCTCCTCGCGGAGCCCGCGGACGCTCGGCACGTCCATCGTGCAGATGAGCACCGTCTCGGTCGCGTGCTCGAGGGCGGCGAGCGCGTGCTCGCCGAGGCCCGGTGCGGTGTCGACCACGACGTAGCGGAACTCGCGGGCGAGCTGTTCGAGCACCCGGCCGACGTCCTCGCCGGAGATGCGGTCCGCCTCGGCGGGATCCGACGGGGCGCAGAGCGCGTAGATCGAGCTGTGGTGCACGGACAGGAACGTCTTCAGCACCATGGAGTCGAGGCCCGCGGCTCCGCCGACCGCGTCCGCCAGCGTGTGCTGCGGCTCGAGGCGCAGGGCGCTCGCGACGTCGCCGAACTGCGCGTCGAGGTCGACGAGCACCGTGGACATCGGCGCGACGCGGCCGAGCGCGACGGCGATGTTCGCCGCCAGGGTGGTCTTGCCGACGCCGCCCTTCGGCGAGGCGACGACGATGATCTTGCCCTCCTCGGCCGGGACCGCGGCGGAGGGGTCGCGTCGGCGCCCCGCGGCCGCGACGAGGGCGCGCTCGAGGAGCACGCGGATGGACTCGGGGTCCGCGGCGGGATCGAGCAGGTCCCGCACGCCGGCCCGCATCGCGGCGAGCGCCAGCTCCGGGTCCGCACGGCCGACGAGCACGACGGCGATGCCGGGGTGCTGCACGTCGAGCGCGGCGGCCAGCCCCAGGGCCGCGTCCACGTCGACACCGGGGCCGAGGAGCACGAGCTCCGTCGGCTCCGGCGTCGGCACGAGCAGCGCGGCGGGCGTGGGCGGCACCGTCGAGGTGCGCACGACGCGCAGCCGTCCGGTCAGGCCCTCGGTCACGGCGCGGGTGACGCGCAGCTCGAAGTCCGTGTCGTCGGTGAGGAGGAGGAAGCGGGTCACTGCAGCACGTCCGATCGGGTCACGGTGGGCAGTCCGGTGGCGACCGAGTCGGCGGGCTCGCTGGAGAGCCAGATGGTGCCGTACTGGGCGGCGAAGATGATCCGCTGCACGTCGGCCGCCGGCCGGGCGAGCGTGATGAGCAGGGAGCCGCTCGGCGCCGCCTGCCCGCTCTTGCCGTCGCTCTGCGCGGGGGCGCCCTGCACGTCCGTGACGAGCACCTTCTGGAACACCAGCTTGGTGACGCCGTCGTTGCCGGTGGCGTTCGGGATCGAGAAGTAGACGGCGACCGTCTCGCCCGCCTGGATCCTTCCCCCGACCACCCGGTCGGGGCTCAGCTGCACGGTGACCTCCTGCATCCCCTTCGGGACGGCGACCGTGCCGGTCTTCTGCACCTTCGACGGGGAGACGAGGCGGCTCTTCAGCAGCTGCTCGCCGGGGACGAGGTCCACCGAGGTGACCGTCCCCTTCAGCCCGTCGAGGCTGCTGAGCGCGCCGGTCGCGACCGCGGTGGCGGGGACGGCCTTGGGCTGCACGCTGGCGGCGAGGTCGCCGACGGCGGTGCCGGCGGGCACGGGCTTCGCGACGACGAGCACGTCCTCGGTGCGGACGCCGGCGAGCGCGCGGGCGTCCGCCCCCTGCACGTAGCCGTTGATGAGCACGGCGCCGAGCACGGCGAGCACCAGCGCGGTGAGCGCGGCGAGGAGTCGGATCTTCATGTCGGGTCCTAGTTGGTGAGCGCGACGACGGTCGCGTAGCCGGGGCTGACGGGACCGAGGGTGAAGGCGTCGTCGAGGGTGGTGAAGCCGAGGAACTTGCCGATCACGCCGGTGTTGGGCGGGCTGATGGCGAGGTTCGGGTTGCCGGACGTGTTCTGGCTCGTGCCGGGGAAGCGCCAGCCGAGCAGCTGGAAGCCGATCCAGCCCGCGATGTGGTAGCTGCCGTTCGTCCCTTGGCCGGCCGTGCTGTTGAACACCGGGAGCAGCACCGTCTTGCCGAGGTACCGCGAGAACAGGCTCTGGCAGGCCCCGGAGATGCTGTTCCCGGTGCGGCTCCCGGCGGTGAACGACTGGCCCGTGACGACGCTCGCCAGGTTGCAGGTGCCCGTCGGGTCGTCGAGCCAGCCGAAGCCGCCGGGCAGGTTCGATCCGTTGTGCGCGTCCGTGCAGGAGCCGGCCGAATCGCCGATCTGGTGCTCGTACAGATCCATCGCGGTGCCGAGGGGCACCGTCTGGAAGGTGCAGGTGGCGAACGTCAGCGGCACCGCGGCCGGGCCGGAGGCGACGGAGCCCCAGGACGCGGTCGCGGAGGCGGACACGTCCTTGCTCATGATCCCGAGCGCCGCCGCGAAGGAGGTGGGCACGGTCTTGCCCAGCACGACGGTCGCGCTGGAGCCCGTCACGGT
>JBQCCU010000327.1:0-10897 GCA_051961935.1 Amnibacterium sp.
AGCGTGAGGAAGAGCCCCATCGACTCCGCGTACGCGGCCTGCAGGATGAAGGCGACCGGGGAGAGGGCGAACAGCCAGACGGCGCGGTCGGCGCCGCGGTTCCCGACATGGGGCCGGAGCAGGAGCGCGAGGAGCACCGCCGCGCCGAACCCGAACGCCGTCGAGACGACCTCCGCCGCCGCCGGCCAGAGCGACGGGTGGCCGAAGGTGAACACGTCGCTGAGCCAGGGATAGGCCGGCAGGAAGGCCCACGCGTTCGACCGGACGAGGCCGTCCACGCCGGTCGAGAGCGTCGACGGGTAGCCGACGCGGGCGATCAGCTCGTACCACTGGCCGTCCCAGGCCGTCATCGCCTGGACGAGGGAGGCGTGCTGCCCGATCCGTGAGCCCGGCCGCGCGAGCGCGAGAACGAGGAGCCAGAGCCCGGTGGAGACGACCCGGGAGACCGCGAACGCGAGCAGTGCGCGCTGCCACCACGTCAGCGAGCGGCTCCACGTGCGCGGAGCCGCGTCGGTCGGGCCGGTGCCTTCGAGCGCGGGCGTGGTCGTGACGGACGTCGGATCGCTCCTTTCGGAGAGGGCCTGGACGCGGCGACGGTAGATCGGCCGCGCCAAGAATTCGGAGAGGAAACCTGGCGGCCGCGGCCCTGGCGCTCGGGGATCCCGCAGGACGAGCGACCAGCGAGTGCGCCGTAGCGTTGGACCCATGCAGTACCGCAACCTCGGCTCATCCGGCCTGCGCGTCTCCGCGGTCGGGCTCGGCGGCAACAACTTCGGCCGCGCCGGCACCGTCACGATCACGCAGGAGGGGACGGACGCCGTGGTGGGCGCCGCCCTCGACGCCGGCGTCACCCTCATCGACACCGCCGACGTCTACGGCGCCGAGTACGGGGCGAGCGAGACGCTGCTCGGTCAGGCGCTCCAGGGCCGCCGCGACGAGGTGGTGATCGCCACGAAGTTCGGCCACGCGGAGATCCCGTCGCCGCTGCCGTCCTGGGGCGCGAAGGGCTCGCGCCGCTACGTGCGCCTCGCGGTCGAGGGCTCGTTGCGTCGCCTGCGCACCGACTGGATCGACCTCTACCAGCTGCACACGCCCGATCCGCTCACCCCCATCGAGGAGACGATCGAGGCGCTGGACGAGCTGGTCACCGAGGGCAAGATCCGCTACTTCGGGCACTCGAACCTGCCCGCGTGGGAGATCGCGGAGGCGCACCTGACCGCCTCCCTCGCCGGCCGTCGGCACTTCGTGTCGGCGCAGGACGAGTACAGCCTCCTCTCCCGCGGCGTCGAGCGTGAGGTGCTGCCGGCCGTCCGGCGCTTCGGCCTCGGCTTCCTGCCCTACTTCCCGTTCGCGAACGGGCTCTTCACCGGCAAGTTCAGCCGCACCGAGCTGCCCGCCGACTCCCGGATTGCCCGCCAGCGCCCGTACATCTACGAGAACGCGCCCTGGGACGCGATCGAGTCGCTGCAGCGGATGGCGGAGGAGCGCGGCTGCTCCCTGCTCGAGATCACGGTGGCCTGGTTCCTCGGCCGGCCGGAGGTGTCGAGCGTGATCGCCGGTGCCACCCGGCCGGAGCAGGTGCGGCAGAACGCGGCGGCGGCGGACGTGGCGCCGCTGACCGAGGCCGAGCGGAAGCGCGTCGCGGAGCTCTTCCCCGTCTGACCGTGTACCCCGGACTCGGGGAAGCGGTGCCGCATGCGGCGCCCCTACCGTGTGCGCATGTCGCAGCCAGGGTCCCCGCGTTCCGCCGTCGAGACCTTCGTCCGTGCCGACCCCGAGCGGGTCCGGCTGCTGGCGCACGACCCGGAGGCGCAGCGACGCTGGGACCTGCTCGCGGCGGCCCGCGGCGGCCGCGACGCCTGGCGGATCGTGCCGGTCCCCGGCGGGGTCCGCGTCGTGACCGCCGCCGGTGAGCTGCCCGACCGGGGCCTGCTGAAGCCGATCGTCCTCTGGGCGACCGCGTGGTCGCTCGACCGGCTGCGCATCTGGTCGGAGGCGGGCACGCCGCCGGAGCAGTGGCCGCTGCGCTCCGTCCTCTCCGTGCACCGGCCCCGCCGCCCGCGGGCGCGCCGCTGCGTGGTCGGTGCGGCCGCCGAGCCGCTCCAGACCCCGCTGACGCTCGCCCACCGGTGAGCCGCTCCGCCGGGTTCTGTTCAGCGTTCTCCGGCGCGGCGGTCAGCGCCGACCCAGCCCGGGCCTGCCACCGTGTGCGGATGCGACCTCGATCCGGTTCCGCTCGATGAGCGGCCCGCTCACCCGCCGCCCCGAGCCGGGGCCGCCCGCGGAGCTGCCGTCCACCGTGCCGGGCTACCGCCTGATCCGCGACTCGGAGGCGGCCCTGCCGTTCGGGATCCGGCTCGCCGGCGGCCTCGCGTGGCGCATCATCGCGATGGCCGTGGTCGTGATCGGGCTCGCCGCGCTGCTCGCGCGGATCGGGGAGATCGTCATCCCGTTCGTGGTCGCGATCCTGCTGTCGGCCCTGCTCACCCCGTTCAAGCGCTTCCTCATCGCCCGGGGGCTCCCGCGCTGGCTCGCGGTCGTGATCGCGTTCTTCGCCATGCTGATCGCGGTCGGCGGCCTCATCACGCTCGTCGTCATCACCGTCAACAGCGGGATCCCGGGCTTCAACAGCCATCTCGTGGCCGCCTACCGCAACACGCTCGACGCGCTGCGCAGCTCTCCGCTCGGGATCAGCCAGACCGACGTCGACAACGCGGTGAAGTCCGCGGAGGCGTACCTGAAGACGAACTCGAGCAGGATCGCCGCGGGTGCCCTCACCGGGGCCGACGTGCTCATCAAGACCCTCGTCGCGATGCTGCTCACCCTGTTCATCACCCTGTTCTTCCTCATCGACGGCGCCGGCATCTGGCACTGGTGCGTGCGGCTCGCGCCGCGCAAGGCGCGCGCGGCGGTCGATGGGGCGGCTCGGGCCGCCTGGCTGTCGCTGCACGAGTACGTGCGCGTGCAGATCGTGGTCGCGCTCATCGACGGCGTCGCGGTCGGCGTCATCGCGGCGATCCTGCGGGTGCCGTTCGCCGTGCCGCTCGGGGTGCTCGTGTTCCTCGGCGCGTTCATCCCCATCGTCGGTGCCGTGACGACCGGGCTGCTCGCCGTGCTCGCGGCGCTGATCTACAACGGGCCCGTCAACGCCGTGATCATGCTGGCCGGCATCGTCGCCGTGAACCAGGTCGAGAGCCACGTGCTGCACCCGCTCCTCATGGGCGGCGCGGTGCGGCTGCATCCGATCGCGGTCGTGCTCGCCGTCGCGGGCGGCTCCGTGATCGCGGGGATCGTCGGCGCCGTCTTCGCGGTGCCGCTCGCCGCGGCCGCCAACTCCGCCGTGAAGTACGTCGCCGGTGGGGAGTGGAAGGGCGAGCCGCCACCACCGACCGGTCCGGTGCCGGAGGAGGGCGACCCCTCGCCGCGGCGCGACGACGACCCGCGACCGAAGGACGTCACGACGACCGCGTGAGCGGGCGCGTCAGGCGAAGCTGCCCACCGGATGCTGCCGGTGCGCCCGCACCAGGTCGCCGCGTTCGTTGCTGACGATGAGGCCGGGCCCGCTCGAGGCCGCTGCGGTGAGCGCCTCGAGCCACTGACGGTCGATCGCCGGCACCCGCGACCCGAGGAACTTGAAGTGGATCGGGAACTCCGGCGTGAGCCACGTGGAGCTGCGCCCGTCACCCTGGTCGAGCGGGTCGAGCCAGGACAGCAGGAACGGCTCGCCGGCCCGGAACTTCTGCACGATCACGATCTGCAGATGCGCGAGCACCCGGTCGTCGAACTCCACGACGTTGCCGTCGTAGTTGATGCTGCCCGTGGCGACCACCTCCCCGCGGGGAGGCTATCCCCGGAGCGCATGACATGCACTGAAAGCGCGCGATCGTCCAGGCGTCCGCCAGCCTCGCGGGTGTCTGCGGCCCGAGGACCCACCCGGATCCGCGGTGGGTCGCCTGGGATGTCAAGGGGGCGTCGAGCCCCGCACGGCGGGGCGATGGGGCCTCAGCTCCGACGGTGGCGAGGTGCTGGCCACCTTCCTGCTCAACCCGGGCCTCTCGCTGGTCATCGAGACGACCACGTCGACCGCGCCGGCGCCCGACAACGGCAAGGCCCAGGACTACCTCGCCTCGCGCATCCTGCGGCTCCGCGAGATGCGCGCGCTCGATCCCGAGGAGGTCTCGGGCGAGGACATCTGGAACCGGAGGGACCCGGCGTGAGCGGTCGCCGCTTGACGGGCGGCGCCGACCCGCGGCGCGAAGCGGGGGCTCCCCGGGGTCAGCGCAGCGCGGTCTGCAGCTCCGACCCCCACACGAGGCCGAGCTCGGCCTGGACGACCCGGCGGAGCAGGCCGAGCCGGTCCGTCTGGGTGCGGTAGCCGATCAGCTCGTAGTTGTTGACCCCGTCGGCGAGCGAGATGAGGTGGGCTGCGATCTCGTCCGCGTCGGCCTGGGGGAAGTCGCCGTCGCGCGCGCCGCGCCGGACCACGGACGCCACGACGCCGTGCCAGGCCTCCTCGTGCCGGCGCACGATGTCCCGCAGCGCCGGGTTGCGGCGGCTGAGCGCCCACATCTCGAGCCGGAGGGCGTCGCTCTCCTCCGGCGGCGTCGCGAGCCAGCTGAGCAGGGCGCGCATCTGGGCGGCCGGGGAGGGGTTCGCGAGGACGGTGCGCCGCACCTCGGCGAGCTCGCCGACGCCGAGCTCGCGGTAGGCCTCGACGGTCATGTCCTGCAGGTCGACCGCGGACCGCACGGTATCGGGCGCGACGCCGATCGCGGCGCCCACCGCTTCTGCCGTGACGGCGGAGACACCGTCCGTGGTGAGGATCCGCTTGACCACGTCGAGGACCGCCTCGCGGTCCACGGCGGCCTCGGCGGTCACGGGTCCCTTCGGACGTCGTCGTCCCAGCATTGCTCCTCCAGATCTGGGATGGGTGTGCACATTCTCCCGGCTCACCGCCCGCATCCCGGGATTTCCGTGCCGAGGCGACGTCGAGGCGGGCGCCCCCGCATCCGTCCGAGGAGGTGGGGCTCAGCCTCGGGCGGCCCCGAGCAGGGCGAGCGCGGCCAGCGAGTGCCCGTCACGGAGCCGGCCGTACCGGACGGCTGCGGGCACGTCCGCGAGCGGAAGCCAGAGGCACCCGTCGGTCTCGCCGTCCGTCGCACCGGGAACGGCGCCGAGCCGAACCCTCGCCCGCACCACCGCGACCGCACCGGGCAGCAGCGCGGAGTCGGGGTGGTAGCGGCCGATCACCTCGACGGCGTCGGCCTCGTAGCCCGTCTCCTCGCGCAGCTCGCGACGCGCTGCGGCGCCCGCGGCGACGTCGCTGCCGGGCTCGCCGTCGGCCGGCTCGCCGAAGCCGCGCGGCAGCTCGAGCAACGTGCCACCGGCCCACGGTCTCGGATGCTCGACGAGGAGCACGCGCGCCTCCTGGAGTGCGACGACCACCACTCCCGGGACCCCGCCCTGCGTGATCAGCGCGTGCGAGAACCGCCTCGTCCCATCCGGGGCCGGCACCGGACGCCGGTGCAGCTCGAGGCGTGGCGGCCCGTCCCAGCGGTAGACGATCGCATCGGACTCGTCGCTCATGACCGGTGGGCCAGCGTGATGGTCGCCTCGTGCTCGCGGCGGGTGATGTCGCGGATGCTCCACAGCTCGTCCCAGGGGATCGTCGTCAGCAGCAGCGCGATCAGCGCGGCGGTCACGCCGAAGAAGTGCCATCCGGACGGCGCGAAGCTGAGACCGATCGCTGCGCCGGCGAGGAGGAGCCGCAGGACGGCGCGGCGGAGCACGGCCGAGCGGCGCGGTGCGGCCGGCAGGGACATGCGCACCGCGTAGGCGAGCCCGTTCAACGCGCGTTGAGTGCCTTCGCGCCGGAACCGTGCCCGCTCGGCCGTGGAGGCGTAGAGGATCTCGCCGTACACGGCGGGCGGGATCCGCCGCAGCGTCTCGAGCAGGTTCCCCGACAGGGTGCGGGACGGCGCCGCCGAGGGCGGGACGTCCTCAGGGCGCGCCGGCGTCGCCATCCGGATCCAGCTCGCGCCGTGCTGCGTGGCGATCGCGCGCAGGTAGGACTCGTTCCACCAGCGGCGCACCGCCTCGACGTGGCCGCGGGCGTCGGGGTGCTCGGCAAGCGCCTGGTCGAGCCGCGTGAAGGCGCGTCGCCGTCCCTGCTCGCGCCGCAGGTCGGTCGCGACCGCCCGGACCTGCTTGGGAAGGCGGGAGAGGAACACGTCGGAGTCGTCGAAGCGCAGCGAGAAGTCGCCCGGGCCGAACGGGCGCACGGAGAAGTGATCCCGGGCCGCCGCGCGCAGCCACTCCGTGCGGCGTTCCGCGACGTCGCGGGCGAGGTCGTGGCCTGGACGGTCCCGTCGGGCGACCTCGCTCCAGGTCGGGTCCTGCCGCTGGGCCTCGACGGCGTCGTCGAGGCGCCCGGATCGTGTCAGCACGAGGAGGGGGAGCCGGTGCGCCGGCAACCCGAGCGCCTGGGCGAGGTCCGCCGGCCCGATCACCTGGAAGAGGATGCCGTCGAGCAGCATCGCGTCGGTGAGCAGCACGGTCTCCGAGAGGAGCACCGCCGCGCGGAGCATCCCGAGCAGGATGTCCGTCGCCTCCGGACCGAGGCGGTCGTACAGCAGGCGCTGCTCGACCGAGTCGAGCTCGCGCACGAGCACGAGGCCGCCGGTGCTCGTGCTCGACGACACGGCCGCAGACACGAGCGCATCCTATGCAGCACGACCGATCGCCGGCGGTGGCCGCGCACCGACCGGTCGACATCGGGGTCGTGGCCCCTAGATTGGCCGGATGAGCGTGCCGTCGGTGATCCTCCGTGCAGCGGTCGAGGGCGACGAGGACCTGCTCTTCCGCCTCGCATCCGACCTCGATTCGTGGGAGGAGCGGGGCCCCGCGGCACCGGCCCCGATGACGCGTGCTGCGTTCGACGCGAAGCGCGCTCGCGCCGAGGCCGATGCCTCCGGGGACCTGGTGCGGTTCGTCGTCGAGGCGGACGGCACCGGCGTCGGGACCGTGTCCCTGTTCGGCGCCGATGCGTTCGCGGGCCATGCGGAGGTCGGCATCGCCCTGGTCCCCGAGGCACGAGGGCGGGGGATCGGCAGCGCCGCGATCGCCCGGATCGTGGAGTTCGCCTTCGTGCGCCGGAACCTCCGCCGCCTCCACCTGCAGGCGATCGCGTCGAACCGGGGCGCGATCCGCGCCTACGAGAAGGCCGGCTTCGTGCTCGAGGGCCGGCAGCGGGAGCACGCGTGGGTGCGCGGACGCTACGAGGACATCGTCCTCATGGGCATCCTGCGCGCCGAGTGGGCGGCCCGGAGCGGGTCGGCCGCGTGATCACCGCCGAGTACACGATCCCCGGCCTGCACGTGCGCGACCACGAGGTCGCCGTGCCCCTCGACTGGTCGAAGCCCGATGGCCCGTCCATCACCGTGTTCGCCCGCGAGGTGGTCGCCGCCCACCGGCGCCACGAGGACCTGCCGCTCGTCCTGTTCCTGCAGGGCGGCCCGGGCGGCGCCTCGCCGCGTCCGGTGGACGCCGGGGGATGGGTGGGCGTGCTGCTCGAGCGCTACCGGGTCGTGCTGCTCGACCAGCGGGGCACGGGCCGCAGCACCCGGGTCGACGCGGCTCGGATGGCATCGTTCGCCTCGGCGGAGGACGGCGCGGCCCACCTCGCCTGCTTCCGCGCCGACTCGATCGTCCGGGACGCCGAGCACCTCCGCCGGACCGTGTACGGCGGACGGCGCTGGACGACGTTCGGCCAGAGCTACGGCGGCTGGATCACCCTCGAGTACCTCTCCGCCGCGCCGGAGGGGCTCGCCGCGTGCATGGTCACCGGCGGCCTGCCGTCCCTCCATCCGGATGCCGCGGACCTCTACCGCCGCACCTATCCGCGGGCGCTCGCGAAGAACCGCCGGTTCGAGCAGCGCTACCCGGCGGACGTCGCAGTGGTCTCGCGCCTCGCCGACCTGCTCACCGCGGAGGACGTGCGGCTGCCCGACGGCGACCGCCTCACGGTGCGCCGGCTGCAGTTCCTCGGCGGGGCGCGCTTCGGGATGCAGCACGGCTTCGAGGAGCTGCACTGGCTGCTCGACACCGCCTTCACGAGCGACGGCCGGCTCTCGGACGCCTTCCTGCAGTCGGCGCTCACCGCGAGCTCCTTCGCCGACGAGCCGCTGTGGGCGGCGTTGCAGGAGGCCGCGGAGTACACCGACGACACATCCGGGGCGACCCGGTGGGCGGCGCAGTCGGAGCACGATCGGCATCCGGAGTTCGCCGAGGACGCCCGGCCGCTGCGCTTCACGGGCGAGATGTTCTTCCCCTGGATGTTCGAGGAGATCCGCCTGCTGCGGCCGTTCGGCCCCGCGGTCGAGGTGCTGCAGCAGCGCACCGAGTGGCCGGCGCGCTACGACCACGCCCGCCTCGCGGCGAACGAGGTGCCGGTGGCCGCCGCGGTCTACTTCGACGACCTCTACGTCGACGCCGACCTGCAGCTGCAGACCGCTCGGGAGATCGCGAACGTGACGACCTGGGTCACCGACGAGTGGGAGCACGACGGCATCGGCGCGAGCGGCGGCGAGGTCGTGCGGCACCTGCAGCGGATGCTCGACGACCGGGGCGGCCCGCTCCGCTGACAGCCGGCCCCACCGACCCGTTCACGTCGCGATTCGCGCCGCTTCCGCCCGAGCGATGCGGCACGAATCGCGACGCGAACGGTGGACGCCTCACACGGATGCGGTCCGGATCCGCACCTCCCGCTCCATCCGCTTCTCGTGCCGCTGCCTGCCCTTGATCGCCTCGAGCTCACGGCTCTTCGGCGGAGCGGTCGTGACGAGCCGGTCGAGCATCCGTCTGGTGGCCTCTGCGATCTCGTCGATCGCCTGCTCGAAGGCGGCGGCGTTCGTCTGTGAGGGGCGCGTGGAGCCGCTCACCTCGCGCACGAACTGGAGGGCGGCCTCGCGGACCTCGTCGTCCGTCGTGGGCGGCTCGAAGTTGTGGAGGCAGCGGATGTTGCGGCACATGCCGGGAACGATAGGCCGCCGTCACGCCGAGCAGCAGCCCCGCGAAGCACCTACCGTGGGCTGCTGCGCCTCTTCCCGGCGCACCCACCGTCCGGAGCCCGATGACCCTCGCCACCTTCCACGCCCTGCCGCCGTCGGCCACCGACGAGCCGCTCACCATGCTGAACCCGGACTTCCCGTTCAGCTACGACCGGTACCTCGGCCACCCCGACGGCCTCGGCTCGGTGCCGCCCGAGCAGCGGGGCGCCCGGGTCGCCGTGATCGGAGCGGGGCTGTCCGGCCTCGTCGCGGCGTACGAGCTGATGAAGCTCGGTCTCCGGCCCGTGGTCTACGAGTCGGCGCAGATCGGCGGCCGCCTGCGCACCGCGTCCTTCCCGGGCGCGCCCGACGTCACCGCCGACCTCGGCGGGATGCGCTTCCCGACGTCGGGCCGGTCGTTCTACCACTACGTGGACCTGCTCGGCCTCGAGACCACCCCCTTCCCGAACCCGCTCGCCCCGGCGACGCCCAGCACCGTGCTCGAGCTGGGCGGCAGGAAGCACTACGCCGAGACCGCCGACGACCTGCCCCCGTTCTTCGCCGAGGTGGCCGACGCGTGGCGGCGGGCGCTCGAGGAGCACGCGGACTTCGGCGGGATGCAGGAGGCGCTCCGCCGTCGCGACGTCGCAGCGATCAAGCGCCTCTGGAACCCGCTCGTCGCCTCGCTCGACGAGACGACCTTCTACGGGTTCATCGCGCAGAGCGACGCGTTCCGGGAGCGCAGCTTCGCCCACCGGGAGGCGTTCGGGCAGGTCGGCTTCGGCAGCGGCGGCTGGGACACGGACTTCCCCAACTCGATGCTGGAGATCCTCCGCGTCGTCTACACGGGCGCGGACGACGACCACCGCGGCATCGTCGGCGGCGCGCAGCGCCTGCCCGAGGCGCTCTGGAACCACGCGCCCGAGCGGATCGCGCACTGGCCCGCCGGCACCTCGCTCGCGAGCCTGCACGGCGGCTCGCCACGCGGGGCCGTGGCGACGATCACCCGCCACGGCTCCGGGAGCATCGAGATCACGGAGAAGTGGGGGAGGAGCGACCGCTTCGACGCCGCGATCGTCACCTGCCAGTCCTGGCTGCTCTCCGCCCGCATCCACACGGAGGAGCGGCTCTTCGCGCCCGAGATGTGGACCGCGATCGAGCGCAGCCACTACATGCAGTCGTCGAAGACGTTCGTGATGGTCGACCGGCCGTTCTGGAACGACGTCGACCCGGAGACCGGGCGCCAGGTGCTCAGCATGACGCTCACCGACCGGATGCCGCGCGCGACCTACCTGCTCGACAACGGCCCCCATCGGCCGGGCGTGATCCTGCTGTCGTACACCTGGAACGACGACGCCCTGAAGTGGCTGTCCCTCACTGCCGACGAGCGCGTCACCCTCATGCTGCACTCGCTGCGGCAGATCTATCCGGACGTCGACATCGCCTCGCACATCATCGGCGGCCCGATCACCGTGTCGTGGGAGTCGGAACCCGACTTCATGGGCGCCTTCAAGAACAACCTGCCCGGGCAGTACCGGTACCAGCGCCGGCTCTTCGGCCACTTCCTGCAGGACGACCTGCCCGCCGAGCAGCGGGGGATCTTCCTCGCCGGCGACGACATCTCGTTCACCGCCGGCTGGGCCGAGGGCGCCGTCACGACGGCCCTGAACGCCGTCTGGGGCACCGTGCGTCACCTCGGGGGCGACTCCGCGCCCGGGAACCCGGGGCCCGGCGACGAGTGGGAGCAGCTCGCGCCCGTCGACCTGGACTGATGCCGCTCGGGGCCGCCGGACTCCGGCGGCCCCGAGGCATCCGATCAGATCGCCCGTGCCGGCTCCAGCCGCTCCCAG
>JBQCCU010000328.1:0-8566 GCA_051961935.1 Amnibacterium sp.
CCCCCGCCGCCGCCCGCTCCGGAGGAGCGCACGACGGTGCTGCCGCCCGCCGAGGCGCCCCCGCCCCCGCGCCGCGGCAGCAACCGCCTCGTGGGCACGGCGTGGGTGCTGCTCGCCGCGCTCCTGTTCGAGGTGGTGTACCTCGCGGCGTTCGCGCTGCTGGTGCTCATCGTGGACGGGGCCGGTGCCGTCGGGAGCAGCCTGCAGCAGATCGCCCGGACGCCGTTCGTGTGGCTGCCGCTCGTCCTGTTCGTCCTCTTCTACTAGCTCACGGTGCTGCTGCTCAACCGGGCGGGTCGCTTCGCGTACGTGCTGGCGAGCCTCATCGTCGCCCTGATCGTCTACGTGCTCTCCACCGTGCTCATCCTCGCCATGCAGGAGGGCGGCATCGGCAACGAGGTGAACCTCGGCCGGGCGCTCATCGTGCCGCAGGTGGTGCTGATCCCGCTCGTCGCCCGCGAGGTGATGCTGTGGACCGGCCTCGCCATCGGTGCCCGCGGGCACCGGGTGCGCCGGCGCAACCGCCAGGCGCAGGAGGACTACGAGCGCGAGCGGTTCGCGCGCAGCGTCCGAGGAGCGGATGACGGGGCCCGCGCCGGCGCCTGAGGCCGGCCGGCGGCTGACCGCCGTGCTCGTCGCGCTCGGCTGGGGCGCGGCGGTCGTCGCCGCGAACGGCTTCGTGAGCCTCTTCACGGGACTTGAGGTCGTGCCGCTCGGCGACGCGGGACCGCTCGTGCTGCCCCTCGGGGTGGCCGCGGCGCTCGTCGCGCTCCTGATCCGGCTGCTGCGCGTCCACGACCGCACGGCCTGGCTGCCGCTCGAGTGCGGGGCGCTCGCCTACCTGGTGCAGCTGCTCGTCGGCGCCCTCGTCTTCCTGATCGTCCGCGGCTCGGCGGCGGACGGGCTCCTGTGGGTCGCCACGGAGGCGGCCAGCCCCTTCCAGATCACCGACGCGGTGCTCGCGGTCGTCGCCGGGCTGATCATGCTGCTCGTCGTCCGGGCGCAGGCCGCCGGCGCGGAGCGGCCCCGGTGGCCGTGGGAGCGGGACGAGCCGCCCCGGTGACTCCTCGCAATGGGGGGCGGGAACAGTCACCGCGGCGCGCCGGTTGCACCGGAGGACCGGAACGCCGGCCCGTGGTTTGAGTCCCCTCTCTCGTGCGGCTATCATTCCGGGGGTGTGCGCCGCCTCCCGCGTGCGCGCATCCGTCTCGCGTCCCGGCGCGTGGCTCCCGCCCGAGGTCCGGAGCCCGTTCAGGAGGGCGAGGCCTGCGGGTGGGTCCCCATCCGCTTCCGATCCATCCGAACCGTCGGCCGCGAAGCCGACGTGACCGCTGCGCGTCAGCGGAACGAGGAGTAGAGCAGTGCCCACCATCCAGCAGCTGGTCCGCAAGGGCCGCACGCCCAAGGTCGTCAAGACCAAGGCGCCCGCGCTGAAGGCGAACCCGCAGCAGCGAGGCGTCTGCACGCGCGTCTACACGACCACGCCGAAGAAGCCGAACTCGGCGCTGCGCAAGGTGGCCCGCGTGAAGCTCTCCAACGGCACCGAGGTCACCGCCTACATCCCGGGCGAGGGCCACAACCTCCAGGAGCACTCGATGGTGCTCGTGCGCGGCGGCCGGGTGAAGGACCTGCCCGGCGTGCGCTACAAGATCGTCCGCGGCGCCCTGGACACCCAGGCCGTCAAGAACCGCAAGCAGGCCCGCAGCCGGTACGGCGCGAAGATGGAGAAGAAGTAATGCCCCGCAAGGGTCCCGCCCCCAAGCGACCGGTCGTCGCCGACCCGGTGTACTCCGCCCCGGTCGTCAGCCAGCTGGTCAACAAGATCCTGGTCGACGGCAAGAAGGGCCTCGCCGAGCGCATCGTCTACGGCGCGCTCGAGAACGTCGCGGCGAAGAACGGCCAGGACGCCGTCGCCACGCTGAAGAAGGCCCTCGACAACGTTCGCCCCACCATCGAGGTGAAGAGCCGCCGCGTCGGTGGCTCGACGTACCAGGTGCCGGTCGAGGTCAAGCCGCACCGCGCGAACACCCTCGCGCTCCGCTGGCTCACCTCGTACGCGAAGGCCCGTCGCGAGAAGACGATGACGGACCGGCTCACCAACGAGATCCTGGACGCCTCGAACGGCCTCGGTGCGGCGGTCAAGCGCCGCGAGGACACGCACAAGATGGCCGAGTCCAACCGCGCGTTCGCCCACTACCGCTGGTAGCCGGCAGCTCCGATCCATCGAGCCGCGGCCCCGCCGACTTCAGGCGGGGTGCGCGGCCGATGGCATGAAACGGCCTTGTCGACCGTTACACCTCCTGAGACAGCAGCTTCCCTGACGAAAGGGCGACACCCGTGGCACTAGACGTGCTCACCGACCTCACGAAGGTCCGCAACATCGGCATCATGGCCCACATCGACGCCGGCAAGACGACGACGACCGAGCGGATCCTCTTCTACACCGGCATCACGCACAAGATCGGCGAGGTGCACGACGGCGCCGCGACGATGGACTGGATGGCGCAGGAGCAGGAGCGCGGCATCACCATCACGTCCGCCGCGACGACGTGCTTCTGGAACAACAACCAGATCAACATCATCGACACGCCCGGTCACGTGGACTTCACCGTCGAGGTGGAGCGCTCGCTGCGCGTCCTCGACGGCGCCGTCGCCGTCTTCGACGGCAAGGAGGGCGTCGAGCCCCAGTCCGAGACCGTGTGGCGCCAGGCGGACAAGTACAACGTCCCCCGCATCTGCTTCGTCAACAAGATGGACAAGCTCGGCGCGGACTTCTACTTCACCGTCGACACCATCGTGAACCGCCTCGGCGCGAAGCCGCTCGTGCTCCAGCTGCCGATCGGTGCCGAGAGCACGTTCGAGGGCGTCGTCGACCTCGTCGAGATGCGCGCCCTCACGTGGCGCGGCGACGCGAAGGGCGACGTCGAGATGGGCGCCCGCTACGCGATCGAGGAGATCCCGGCCGACCTCGTCGACAAGGCGAAGGAGTACCGCGAGAAGCTCATCGAGACGGTCGCGGAGTCCGACGACGCGCTGCTCGAGAAGTTCTTCGGCGGTGAGGAGCTCTCGGTCGCCGAGATCAAGGGCGCCATCCGCAAGATGACCATCGCGAGCGAGCTCTACCCGGTGCTCTGCGGCTCCGCGTTCAAGAACCGCGGCGTCCAGCCGATGCTCGACGCGGTCGTCGACTACCTGCCGAGCCCGCTCGACGTGCCGCCGGTGCAGGGGCACGACATCCGCGACGTGGAGAAGATCGTCGAGCGTCACGCCGACGCGACCGAGCCGTTCTCGGCCCTCGCGTTCAAGGTCGTCACGCACCCGTTCTTCGGCCGCCTCACCTACGTGCGCGTCTACTCGGGCACCATCGAGGGCGGCAGCCAGGTCATCAACGCGACGAAGGGCCGCAAGGAGCGCATCGGGAAGATCTTCCAGATGCACTCCAACAAGGAGAACCCCGTCGACGGCGTGACCGCCGGCCACATCTACGCGGTGATCGGCCTCAAGGACACGACCACCGGTGACACGCTGTGCGACCCGAACCACCAGCTGGTGCTCGAGTCCATGACGTTCCCGGAGCCGGTCATCGAGGTCGCCATCGAGCCGAAGACCAAGGCGGACCAGGAGAAGCTGGGCACCGCGATCCAGAAGCTCGCCGAAGAGGACCCGACGTTCCGCACCGAGCAGAACCAGGAGACCGGCCAGACCATCATCAAGGGGATGGGCGAGCTCCACCTCGACATCCTGGTCGACCGCATGAAGCGGGAGTTCAAGGTCGAGGCGAACGTCGGCAAGCCGCAGGTGGCGTACCGCGAGACGATCAAGCGGACCGTCGAGCGCTACGACTACACCCACAAGAAGCAGACCGGTGGTTCCGGTCAGTTCGCGAAGGTGCAGATCGCGCTCGCGCCGCTCGAGGTCACGGCCGACAAGTCGTACGAGTTCGAGAACAAGGTCACGGGTGGCCGCGTGCCGCGCGAGTACATCCCGAGCGTCGACGCCGGCATCCAGGACGCCCTCCAGGTGGGTGTCCTCGCCGGGTACCCGATGGTCGGCATCAAGGCGACCCTCCTCGACGGTGGCTACCACGAGGTCGACTCGTCCGAGATGGCGTTCAAGATCGCGGGCTCCATGGCCTTCAAGGAGGCGGCGCGCAAGGCGCAGCCGGTGCTGCTCGAGCCGCTCATGGCGGTCGAGGTGCGCACCCCTGAGGAGTACATGGGCGACGTGATCGGCGACCTGAACTCCCGCCGAGGCCAGATCCAGTCGATGGAGGACGCCTCGGGTGTGAAGGTCATCACCGCGCAGGTGCCGCTGTCCGAGATGTTCGGCTACGTCGGCGACCTGCGCAGCAAGACCTCCGGTCGTGCGGTCTACTCCATGCAGTTCGGCAGCTACGCCGAGGTGCCGAAGAACGTCGCCGACGAGATCGTCCAGAAGAACAAGGCTGACTGACTCGGGCCGAAGGCCCCTGTCGGTCAGCCTTGGGCGGGGCGCTTGCGCCCCGCCCGCCGGCGAAGCCGGCGTGCTCTTCGCAGGGCGCGTCAGCGCCCTGCCAGGCGAAGCCGCGGAGCGGCGGAGCAGGTGTCCCGGACGGGGGCGGCGAAGCCGCTCGCGGCCGGAACACCTCGACAGGATCCACATCCGCTCTGCGACCAGCACACAACAAGCACTCTCCGACCAGGTCGGCAAGGGGTGCTGTCACGAACCGAAAACAAAGCGGGTATCCTCGCTTGGTCGATTCTGCGCAACCCCGCGCTCCTGCGACCGAGGTGGGACACCTCGACCAACAGTCCTGAGGAGGACATCAGTGGCCAAGGCCAAGTTCGAGCGCACCAAGCCGCACGTGAACATCGGAACGATCGGGCACGTCGACCACGGCAAGACGACGCTCACCGCTGCCATCACCAAGGTGCTGCACGACAAGTACCCCACGCTCAACACCGCCAGTGCGTTCGACCAGATCGACAACGCGCCCGAGGAGAAGCAGCGCGGCATCACGATCAACATCTCGCACGTCGAGTACCAGACCGAGAAGCGCCACTACGCGCACGTCGACGCCCCGGGTCACGCGGACTACATCAAGAACATGATCACGGGTGCCGCCCAGATGGACGGCGCGATCCTCGTGGTCGCCGCGACCGACGGCCCGATGCCGCAGACGCGTGAGCACGTGCTGCTCGCCCGCCAGGTCGGCGTGCCGTACATCGTCGTCGCGCTGAACAAGTCCGACGTCGTGGACGACGAGGAGATCCTGGAGCTCGTCGAGCTCGAGGTCCGCGAGCTGCTCTCCAGCCAGGACTTCGACGGCGACAACGCGCCGATCGTCCGCGTCTCGGCGCTGCAGGCGCTCGAGGGCGACGAGAAGTGGGGCGCCACCGTGGCCGACCTCATGGACAAGGTCGACGAGTTCGTGCCGGAGCCCCAGCGCGACACCGACAAGCCGTTCCTCATGCCGATCGAGGACGTGTTCACGATCACCGGTCGTGGCACCGTCATCACCGGCCGTGTCGAGCGCGGTGTCCTCAAGGTCAACAGCGAGGTCGAGATCGTCGGCATCAAGCCGACGAGCATCAAGACCACCGTCACCGGTGTCGAGATGTTCCGCAAGCTGCTCGACGAGGCCCGTGCGGGCGAGAACGTCGGCCTGCTGCTCCGCGGCACCAAGCGCGAGGAGGTCGAGCGCGGCCAGGTCGTCGTGAAGCCGGGTTCGGTCACGCCGCACACGAACTTCGAGGCGAACGCGTACATCCTCTCCAAGGACGAGGGTGGGCGTCACAACCCGTTCTACGCGAACTACCGTCCGCAGTTCTACTTCCGCACCACCGACGTCACGGGCGTCATCACGCTGCCCGAGGGCACCGAGATGGTCATGCCGGGTGACACCACCGAGATGACGGTCGAGCTGATCCAGCCGATCGCCATGGAGGAGGGCCTCAAGTTCGCGATCCGTGAGGGCGGCCGCACCGTCGGCGCCGGCACGGTGACGAAGATCCTGAAGTAGTCCCTGCTTCACCAGCAGAAGGGGTCGGATCCGCGAGGGTCCGGCCCCTTCGCCGTTTCCGCAGGAACCCGCCCATACCCTCGTCGGATGGCGGAGCCCGTTGCGGAGACGAAGCGACGGGTGCGCCTGCGCAAGAGCAACCCGCTCGGCAAGGGCTACCGGCGCGTCCGCAGCGGCGCCGGCTTCAGCTACCGCGACCCGGACGGCAACACCGTGCGGGACCCCGAGCTGCGCGCCCGGTTCGAGGCGCTCGGCATCCCGCCCGCCTGGCGGGACGTGTGGATCGCGCCCTACGACAACGGGCACATCCAGGCGGTCGGCTACGACGCCGCCAACCGGAAGCAGTACATCTACCACCCGACCTGGCGCGAGCGGAACGACAAGAAGAAGTTCGAGCGGATGCTGCTGCTCGCCGAGGCGCTGCCCCACGCTCGGCGGCAGGTGACGCGGCACCTCCGTGACGAGGCGGTGACGAAGCGGCGGGTGCTCGCCGCCGCGTTCCGGATCCTCGACGCCGGCGGCCTGCGCATCGGCTCCTCCCGGTACGAGGAGGAGAACGGCAGCTACGGCCTCACCACGCTGCACGTCGAGCACGCGTTCGTCGACGGCAAGCGGGTGCGGTTCACCTTCCCGGCGAAGAGCCACAAGGTCTGGGACTCGACCATCAAGGACGAGGACCTCGCCGACCTCATCCGCGAGCTGCAGGAGCGCCGCGAGGACGACGACCGCCTGCTCGCCTACGAGCAGGACGGGCAGTGGCATCCGATCACGCCGCACGACGTGAACCGGTACGTGAAGCGGCGCACCGGCGGCACGTTCAGCGCGAAGGACTTCCGCACCCTGCGCGGCACGGTCACCGCGGCGTGGAGCCTCGCGAAGCGCGGCCCGGAGCCGGTGAGGTCGAAGCAGAAGAAGGCGATCGCGCAGGCGATGCGCGACGCCGCCGAGGTGCTCTCGAACACCCCGACCATCGCGAAGACCAGCTATGTCGACCCGCGGGTCGTCGACCGGTACCGGGCGGGGGAGACGATCGACCCCGAGCGGCCGAGGTCGCGCGAGCAGGAGGTGATGAAGATGCTGTTCGAGCCGCCGGACGAGCCGCTCAGCGAACCAGCCGACGGATGAGCCGCTCGCGCGCCGCCGTGTAGGGGGCGCCGAGCAGGCCGAGGGTGTCCGGCCGTCCGGGCTTGCGGAAGACCGCCTTCTCGTGGCTGAACGCGGTGAGCGAGCGCCGGCCGTGGTACGAGCCCATCCCGGAGTCGCCCACGCCGCCGAACGGGATCCCGGGCACCGAGAGGTGCAGCACCGGCAGGTCGAAGGCGAGCGCGCCCGAGCTGGTGCCCGTCGTCCAGGCGCGTCGCGACTCCGGCCGGTTCGTGAACACGTAGAGCGAGAGCGGCTTGTCGCCGGCGTTCACGCGGGCGATCGCCGCGCGCTCGTCCGCCACCTCGACCACGGGGAGGATGGGCCCGAAGATCTCCTGCTGCATGACCGGCTCGCTGCCGTCGATCCCGGTGAGCACCGTCGGCTCGATCCGCCGCAGCAGCGGGTCGGCGCGACCGCCGACCGCCACGCGCCCGTCGGCGAGGAGGCCGCGCAGCCGCTCGAAGTGGCGCGCGTCGACGATGTGCCCGAGCGAGTCGCTCACCAGCGGGTCGTCGCCGTACAGGCCGCGGATCGCCTCCGCGAGCCTCGGGACGAGCCGCTCCGCCACCCGTGGGGTGGCGAGCAGGTAGTCGGGAGCGACGCAGGTCTGGCCGGCGTTCAGGTACTTGCCCCAGGCGATGCGCCTCGCCGCGACGTCGAGGTCGGCGGACTCGTCGACGTAGACGGGCGACTTGCCACCCAGCTCGAGGGTGACGGGGGTGAGGTGCTGCACCGCCGCGGCGAGCACGATGCGGCCCACGCGGCCGTTGCCGGTGTAGAAGATCGTGTCGAAGCGCTGCTCGAGCAGCGCCGTCGTCTCCGTGGGCCCGCCCTCCACGACGGCCACCGCCCGGGCGTCGAGGTGCCGGGGCAGCAGCTCGGCGAGCAGGGCGGAGGTGGCGGGCGCCAGCTCGCTCGGCTTCACGATCACCGCGTCGCCGGCGGCGATCGCGCCGATCACGGGGGAGAGGGCGAGCATCAGCGGGTAGTTCCACGGGGCGATGACGAGCGCGACCCCGAGCGGCTCGAGCACCGTCGCCGCCCTGGCGGGCAGCGCGAGCGCCGGGACGCCCGCGCGCTGCGGGCGCAGCCACTCGCGGAGGTGCCGCCGGGTGTGCCGGAGCTCCTGCACCAGGAAGCCGACCTCGGTGGCGTGCGACTCCACCGGGTGCTTCCCGAGGTCCTGCAGCAGGGCCGCCTCGAACCGCGGCGCCTGCTCGAGCAGCATCTGCTGCATCGCGGCGAGCTGCGCGAGCCGCCAGGCCACCGGCTTGGTCACCCCGCGCTCGAACGTCCCCCGCAACCGCCCGACGAGTGCCTCGGCATCCACGCGCCGACGCTACCCCGCGCCGCCCGCCCTCCCGCGTCTGCTGTCCGTACGGACAACAGTCGGCGCCACGGCGCGGAATGTTGTCCGGT
>JBQCCU010000329.1:0-4123 GCA_051961935.1 Amnibacterium sp.
CGACAGGCCCGCCGCCCCCGGACCCGGATCCGCGACGGGAGCGATCGTGGGGGCGCAGCGACGACGTTCCGGCGTCGGCCTGTCCGCCGCCGCCCTGACCGTCACCCTCGTGCTCGGCGGCGGGGGAGCCGCGCTCGCCGCCGCACCCACGCCGACGGGGTCGCCGGCCGCGGGCCCGACGGCGACACCGACGCCCACATCCACGCCCACGCGGGCCGCGACGGGGAAGCCCGCCGCACCCGCGGTCGTGTACCCGACCCTCGACGAGCTGCTGGCCGCGCAGCGGGACGAGCAGGCCGAGGCCGCCGAGGTGACGCGGATCGGCGGGCTCGTCATCGCGCTGCAGCACCGCGCCGACGCGGCGGGCAAGGCGTCGCAGGTCGCCGACGAGCGCTACCTGAAGGCGGCCAAGGCGGCCGACGACGCGGCCGCCGCCCGGCAGGCGGCGCAGTACGAGGCCGACACCGCCGCGGCGACCGCCACGACGTCGCGCACCAGGGCCAGCGCCCTCGCGGCGCACCTCGCGCGCACCGACCTCGGCACGCTGCCGCTGTCGCTGCTGCTCAACACCCGCATCTCCGGCGGCACGCTCCAGGGCCTGAGCACGGCGACGCAGCTCTCGTCCATCGCGACCCGGGTGTACCGGCAGGCCCAGGTGGACGCCCGGACGGCGGTGGCGACGCGGACGGCGGCCGAGCGGGCCGCGACGGCGGCCACCGCGGCGAAGGCGAGGGCGGCGGTCGCCGCGACGGCGGCGAAGCGCGCATCGGCCGCGGCGGCGAAGGCCGGCCGCGGGATGCATCAGCAGGAGCATCGGCGCGTGATCGACCACGGCGTCCTCCGGCGCACGTCGGAGCAGGTCGCCTGCGACTACCTGGCCGGGAAGCACCACCAGCCGGTCTGCGATCGCCGGGCCCTCGCAGCGGCGGCCACCACACCGGCGGAGAAGGCGGTCGCGTTCGCCCGCGCCCACATCGGGCAGCCCTACGTGTTCGCCGCGGCAGGCCCTCGCGCCTGGGACTGCTCCGGGCTCACGATGGCCGCCTACGCCTCGGTCGGCATCGACATCGGCCCGCACTCCGCCACCGCCCAGTACGAGCTCGAGCGCGCCGAGGGGCATCTCGTGCCGTTCTCCGCGGTGCGCCCGGGCGACCTGCTGTTCTACACGGACGGGCACGGCGACATGTACCACACGACCATCTACTCCGGCGACGGGATGATGATCGAGGCGCCCTACGCGGGCGCCGACGTCCGCGAGGTGCCGGTGCGCACCACCGACCTCGTCGATCAGGTCGCCCGGCCCACGGCCTGACGTAGCCTCGAGGGCATGCCGGAGCCCGACACCGACGACGACGCCCTCAGGTGGGCGGGGGACGAGCAGGAGCCCGCCCGTCCCGCCCGCCCCGTGCGCGCAGCGACCGTCGCGCCGGTCGAGGCCGAGCGGGCCGGTGCGGCGACGCTCCTGACGCTCGGCGTCCTGGGCGGCGTGGCCGTGCTGGAGACCCTGGGCTGGGTGCGCAGCGTCCTGTCCGTCACGATGGAGTCGACGCTCGAGCCCGGGTCGGGCGCGTTCGCCGCGATCGGCTTCGGGATCAACGTGCTCGGCCGGATCGCGGCCGTGGCCGCGCCGCTGCTCTGGTTCCTGCTCGCCGCGACGCGCATCCACCAGCGGGCGCGCCGGCTCGCCTGGTTGCTGCTCGGCGCCGTGCTGCTGCTGCCGTGGCCCGCGCTGCTGGGGCTCCTGTGAGCGCGACCCTGCGGGAGCCGCGCCGGTTCGGCTGGAACCTCGCCATCGCGCTCGCCTTCCTCCTCGCCTTCCTCTGGGAGCTGCTCGGCGCCGTCTCGAACCTCCTCGCCTGGCTCGGGCTCGCCGCCGTCGCCCACAGCCAGCTGTCCGCGTTCGCGTGGCTCGTGCTCGGCGGCGGGGTCGTCGTGCCGCTGCTCGCCTACGCGCTCGCGGTGGTGCTCGGCCGCCGGCGCACGCCGGGCACGCTCGCGCTGGTGCTCACGGTCGCGTTCGCCGCATCCCAGGCGCTCACCCTGAGCCTGCTCGGGTTCTTCCAGGTCGGCATCGGCGTCCGCTGACCCGGCCGCGGCGCCTGGGGTAGCGTGCCCCGCGTGAAAGCGGTGCATTTCGGGGCGGGCAACATCGGGCGAGGATTCGTGGGGCAGCTGCTGCACGAGAGCGGCTACGAGGTCGTCTTCGCCGACGTGGCGGACGCCCTCATCGACGCGCTCCGCGCCGCGGACTCCTACACGGTCCACGAGATCGGCGACCACGGCCGCAGCCACGTCGTCACCGACTTCCGCGCCGTGAACAGCCGCACGGAGGAGGGCGCGCTGGTCGAGGAGATCGCGTCCGCGGACGTCGTCACCACGGCCGTCGGTCCGCGGGTGCTGCCCTTCGTGGCGCCCGTGATCGCCCGCGGGATCCAGCGGCGGATCGAGTCCGGCGACGACGTCGCCGAGCCGGGCCGGCTCGCCGTCTTCGCCTGCGAGAACGCGATCACTGCCACCGACGGCCTCGAGGCCCTCGTCCGCGCCGCGCTGCCGGAGGCGATCGCCGACGCCCTCGACGCCCACGCCGTCTTCGCCAACACCGCGATCGACCGGATCGTGCCCGCCCAGGATCCGGGTGCGGGGCTCGACGTGACGCTCGAGCCGTTCTTCGAGTGGGTCATCGACCGCACCCCCTTCGACGGCGAGCCGCCTGCCATCGCGGGGGTGCACTGGGTCGACGACCTCGCGCCGTTCATCGAGCGGAAGCTCTTCACCGTGAACACGGCGCACGCCACCGCCGCCTACCACGGCTTCCGCCGCGGCGTGCACTCGATCACCGAGGCGATGACCGATCCCGGCATCCGTGCGGAGGTCGAGGCGGCGATCGCGGAGACCCGGTCGCTGCTGGTCGCGAAGTTCGGCCTCGACGAGACGGAGCAGCGCGCGTACGGCGAGAAGATCCTCGGCCGGCTGTCGAACCCGGAGCTGCCCGACACCGTGGAGCGCGTCGGCCGCGGGCCGCTGCGCAAGCTGAGCCGCAACGAGCGGTTCATCGGACCGGCCTCCCAGCTCGCGGAGCGGGGGATGGGGCGGGACGCGCTGCTCCGCGCGATCGAGGCGGCCCTCGCTTTCGACGTGCCGGAGGACGCCGAGAGCGTGGAGCTGCAGGCGATCCTCACGCGGGAGGAGCCCGACGGGGCGGTCACGGTGATCACCGGCATCGAGCCGGCCCATCCGCTCTTCGCCGACCTCCTGCCGCTGTTCCGCGCCCACTCCGGCGCCTGACGACGGACCGGATCGGGCACGACGGGCGTCATCGGCGGCCCGCACGGCCCGAAGCGGCGCGCCTGCGACGACGCGCGTCCGCGCAGCGGTCGCACGGCGTCATGCGGCGGAGGCGCCTCCGGCGCCCCAATAGGGTGGATGCCGCTCGGCCGCTCCGCACCGGGGCGCCGGAGAGGGATGCGCCGTGACCAGACCCGTCGTGCTGATCGCCGAACAGCTGTCGCCCGCGACCGTCGAGGCCCTCGGCCCCGACTTCGAGATCCGCGAGGTCGACGGCACCGACCGCCCGGCCCTGCTCGCCGCGCTCGCCGACGCGGACGCGCTGCTCGTGCGCTCCGCCACGCAGGTGGACGCCGAGGCGGTCGCCGCCGCGCCCCGGCTCAAGGTGATCGCCCGCGCCGGCGTCGGGCTCGACAACGTCGACATCCCGGTCGCCACGAAGGCCGGCGTCATGGTCGTGAACGCGCCGACCTCGAACATCGTCTCCGCGGCGGAGCTGGCGATCGGGCACCTGCTCGCCCTCGCCCGCCACATCCCCGAGGCGCACGCGTCGCTGAAGGCGGGGGAGTGGAAGCGGTCCCGGTTCACCGGCGTCGAGCTCTACGAGAAGACCGTCGGGGTCGTCGGCCTCGGCCACATCGGCACCCTCGTCGCGCAGCGGCTCGCGCCCTTCGGCGTGCGCCTCGTCGCCTACGACCCCTACGTGACCCCGGCCCGCGCGCAGCAGCTCGGGGTGACGCTGCTGTCGCTGCCGGACCTCATGGCGCAGAGCGACTTCATCACCGTGCACATCCCGAAGACCGCGGAGACGACCGGGCTGATCGGCGAGGCCGAGTTC
>JBQCCU010000330.1:0-4951 GCA_051961935.1 Amnibacterium sp.
CCGGAGTGCGGCACGCCGCTGGCACCGGCGAAGGAGGGCGATGTGGACCTCCGCTGCCCGAACGCCCGCAGCTGCCCTGCGCAGGTGCGCGGGCGGGTGGAGCACATCGGATCCCGCGGCGCGCTCGACATCGAGGCGCTCGGCGAGGTGACCGCCGCCGCCCTGACCCAGCCGATCCTGCCCGAGACCCCGCCCCTCGTCACCGAGGCGGGCCTGTTCGAGCTCACGATGGCCGACCTGCTGCCCATCCGCGTCGTCCCGCGCGACCCGGAGACGGGGCTGCCCCGGCTCGGTGAGGACGGGACCGAGAAGCGGCTCGCGCCCTTCCAGCGGAACCCGAACGCGGAGGAGCGCCGCGCGGCTCGCGAGGCGGGTGCGCCGCGCGGCCCGGCCGTGCGCTTCCCCGCGAAGCCGGCGGA
Organism: Amnibacterium sp.; assembly: GCA_051961935.1. Taxonomy (GTDB): domain Bacteria; phylum Actinomycetota; class Actinomycetes; order Actinomycetales; family Microbacteriaceae; genus Amnibacterium. The sequence goes on from JBQCCU010000330.1 coordinate 420, forward strand.
GGAGCTGCTCGCCAACCTCGAGCTCGCGAAGACGAAGGAGCTCTGGCGCTACCTCGTCGCCCTCTCCATCCGGCACGTCGGCCCGGTCGCTGCGCGCGCGCTCGCCGCGCACTTCGGCTCGATGGCGGCGATCCGCGCCGCGAGCGTCGAGGAGCTCGCGGCGGTCGACGGCGTCGGCCCGATCATCGCCGAGGCCCTCGTCGACTGGTTCGCCGTCGACTGGCACGCCGAGATCGTGGACCGGTGGGCCGCCGCCGGGGTGCGGCTCGCCACGCCGGGGCACCCGGGTCCCGGCCGGGCGGACGCGGAGCAGGGGCCGCTCGCCGGGCTCAGCGTCGTCGTCACCGGCACGATCGAGGGCTTCACCCGCGAGGAGGCGGAGGAGGCGATCGTCGCTGCCGGGGGGAAGGCCGCGTCCAGCGTCTCGAAGCGCACCGCCTTCGTCGTCGCCGGTCCCGGCGCCGGGAGCAAGCTGCAGAAGGCGGAGCAGCTGGGCGTCCCGCTGCTCGACGCCGACGGGTTCCGCGTCCTGCTCGAGCAGGGACCGGAGGCGGCCCGCGCGACGGTCGGCGAAGGGGGATGAGCCTCCGCCGCGTACCCCGCACGACACGCAACGGGGGATAGCGGCCCCCGTTCGGGGCACCCTACTCTGGGGGTCACGCGGGGCCCGGGCCCGGTCCCGCGCGGTCGGGGGGACGGGGGAGGGCGATGCGGATCCGTGTCCTCGTGCTCCTCGCAGCGGCCCTCCTCACGATGGGTGCGGTGGCCGTGCCGAAGGCGGCGACCGACCCCTTCCGGCCTCCGGACCGCACCGCCGTGCAGCACGACCTCGAGCGGCTCACCGCCGTCGCCAGCCGCACCTCCGGCGCGGAGGCGGCGGTCGCAGCCCTCGTGCCGAGGCTCACCGCGTTCGACGACCTCTCGCCCGCACCGGCCCGCGTCACCGCCTGGTGGGCGGGGCTCGCACCGGTGACGCGGTCGGTGCTGCTCGCCGCCGCGCCCGGGGTGCTCGGCAACCTCGAGGGCGTCCCGTACGCCGTGCGGGACCGCGCCAACCGCGCCGTGCTCGCCGCCGACCTCCGCGCGACGCGGGCGCAGCTCGCGCTGCCCGGCGGCCGCGGGGAGTCGCAGTTCCTCGCCGAGCGGCTGAAGGCCCTCGAGCAGGTGCAGACGGCGCTGCGGAGCACCCCCGGCGGGCCGCCCCGCTCCCGCGTCGCCCTCGACCCCACGAACGCGAACCGCGCCGCGATCGCCATCGGCGAGATGAGCAGCGCGGACTACGTCGACTTCCTCGTGCCCGGCATGTACTTCACCGTCACGGACCAGATGGTCGACTGGACGAACACGGCGGCGCGCATCCAGGCCGAGCAGCAGACCTGGCTGCACCGGTTCGGCGACCACCGCACCTCGGCCGTCGTCTCCTGGATCGGCTACCGCACACCGAACGTCTTCACGGTCGCGAGCTTCGGGCTCGCCCAGGTCGGCGCCTCGCGCCTCAGCGACGCCGTGAACGGCCTGAAGTCGGCGCGGACGGGGCGCGAGCCGTACGTCGCGGTGCTCGCGCACTCCTACGGTGCCACCGCCACCCTGCTCGCCCTGCAGGCCAAGGCCTTCTCGGTGGACGCCCTCGCGATGGTCGGGGCGCCCGGCAGCCCGGCGCAGTCCGTGAAGCAGCTGGCCGTGCCGGCGGCCGACGTGTTCGTCGGCCAGGCGGTCTGGGACGGCGTCGCGACCAGCGGGTTCTTCGGCAGCGACCCTGCGGCGCCGTCGTACGGCGCGACGCCGCTCGGCACCTCGGGCGGGGTGGACCCCATCACCCACCTGGCGCTCGGGCCGGCGGTGGGGCACAACGGCTACTTCGCCCCGGGCAGCGAGGCGATGCGCAACCTCGCGCTCGTCGGGATCGGCCGCGGCGACGACGTCACCGCGGGTGTCGACCACGCCTCCGGCACGCTCGCCCTCGCCCGCTGAGGGGCCGCGGCCCCCTTCGTAGGATGGAGGTCATGACCGACGCGCCAGAACCGGTGGTGATCACCGCCGCCGACGTCACGCACCTCGCCGGCCTCGCCCGAATCGCGCTCACCCCCGAGGAGATCGACCACCTCGCCGGGGAGCTCACCCAGATCGTCGACTCCGTCGCGAAGGTGCGGGAGGTGGCGACCCCCGACGTGCCGGCGACCAGCCACCCCGTGCCGCTCGTGAACGTGTTCCGCGCCGACGAGCCGGGGCCCGTGCTGACGCAGGAGCAGGTGCTCTCCGGTGCACCGGATGCGGCGGACGGCCGCTTCCGCGTGCCCGCGATCCTCGGCGAGGAGCAGTAGTGGGCGCCGCATCCGAGCTCGTCCGCCTCTCCGCGGCGCAGCTGGCCGAGCGGCTCGGCACCGGCGACGTCTCGAGCGTCGAGGTCGTGCGGGCCCACCTGGACCGCATCGCCGACGTCGACCCCGACGTGCACGCCTACCTCCACGTCGCGGGCGACGGCGCGTTGCAGCGCGCCGCCGAGATCGACCGCCTCCGCGCGGCCGGCCAGGCCCCGAGCTCGCTGGCCGGCGTGCCGGTGGCGATCAAGGACGTGCTCTGCACGCTCGACATGCCCTCGACCGCCGGCTCGCGGATCCTCGAGGGCTGGGTTCCCCCGTACGACGCCACGACCGTCGCGCGCCTCCGCGCCGCGGGCCTCGTGCCGCTCGGCAAGACGAACATGGACGAGTTCGCGATGGGCTCCTCCACCGAGCACTCCGCGTTCGGCCCGAGCCGCAACCCGTGGGACCTCACCCGCATCCCCGGCGGCTCCGGCGGCGGCTCGGCGGCCGCGGTCGCCGCGTTCGAGGCGCCCGTCGCGCTCGGCAGCGACACCGGCGGCTCGATTCGGCAGCCCGCCGCCGTCACCGGCACCGTCGGCGTGAAGCCCACCTACGGCGGGGTGTCCCGGTTCGGCGCGATCGCGCTCGCGTCGTCCCTCGACCAGGTCGGGCCCGTGTCGCGCTCGGTGCTCGACGCGGCCCTCGTGCACGACGTCATCGGCGGCCACGACCCGAACGACGCCACGAGCCTGCCGGACGCGTGGCCCTCGTTCGCCGGCGCGGCCCGCGAGGGCGCCGCATCCGGCTCCCTGCAGGGCCTCAAGGTCGGCGTCGTGCACCAGCTCGACGGCTCCGGCTTCCAGGGCGGTGTGCGGCAGCGCTTCGGCGAGGCCCTGAAGCGGATGGCGGAGGCCGGCGCCGAGATCGTCGAGGTGCAGGCGCCGCACTTCGAGTACGCGCTCGCCGCCTACTACCTGATCCTGCCGGCGGAGGCCTCGAGCAACCTCGCGAAGTACGACGCCGTGCGGTTCGGCCTCCGCGTGGACCCGGGCGGTTCGACCGTCGAGCAGGTCACCGCGCTGTCCCGCGAGGCCGGCTTCGGCCCCGAGGTGAAGCGCCGCGTCATCCTCGGCACCTACGCGCTCTCGGCGGGCTACTACGACGCCTACTACGGCAGCGCCCAGCAGGTGCGCACGCTCGTGCAGCGCGACTTCGACGCCTGCTTCGCGCAGGCGGACGTGCTCGTGTCGCCCGCCGCGCCGACCACGGCGTTCAGGCTCGGCGAGAAGATCGACGACCCGCTCGCGATGTACCTGAACGACATCACGACCATCCCGGCGAACCTCGCCGGGGTGCCGGGCCTCGGCATGCCGATCGGGCTCGCGCCCGAGGACGGGCTGCCCGTCGGCCTGCAGATCCTGGCGCCCGTCCGCGAGGACGCCCGCCTCTACCGCGTCGGCGCGACGCTCGAGGCGATCCTGGAGCGGGAGTGGGGCGGCCCCCTGCTCGCGCAGGCGCCCGCGCTCGGGGCGCCGACGCGGGACCGCATCCGCACCACGCCCGGCACCGCGCCCGTGCCGGGATACGGCACCGAACCCGACGGGGGGACCCGATAGTGGCCGACGGCAGCGTGATCGCGCCCGATACGTTGATGGACTACGACGAGGCGCTGCGCCGGTACGAGCCGGTGCTCGGCTTCGAGGTGCACGTCGAGCTGTCGACCCGCACCAAGATGTTCTCCGCCGCCCCGAACCCGGCGGCCGCCGACAGCGAGTCGGCGGGGCCGAACACGATGGTCGCCCCGGTCGACATGGGCCTGCCCGGCTCGCTGCCGGTCGTGAACGCGCAGGCGGTGCGGTACTCGATCTCGCTCGGCCTCGCGCTCGGCTGCTCGATCGCCGAGACCTGCCGGTTCGCGCGGAAGAACTACTTCTACCCGGACCTCGGGAAGAACTACCAGATCAGCCAGTACGACGAGCCGATCGCCTTCGACGGCTCGGTGGAGGTGGAGCTCGAGGACGGGACGGTCTGGACCGTGCCGATCGAGCGCGCCCACATGGAGGAGGACGCGGGCAAGCTCACGCACGTCGGCGGCGCCACGGGACGCATCCAGGGCGCCGACTCGTCCCTCGTCGACTACAACCGGGCCGGCGTGCCGCTCGTGGAGATCGTGACGAAGCCGATCGTCGGGGCGGGGGCCGCTGCGCCGCAGCTGGCGAAGGCCTACGT
>JBQCCU010000331.1:0-2781 GCA_051961935.1 Amnibacterium sp.
GCGTCGACCATCGTCTTGTCGCCCGACTCGGCCTTGCCCCGCAGCACGATGCCGTCCCGGGCCGCGGTGAGCAGGGCCGAGATCGCGGCCGAGTCGAGCTCGACGGCGTCGCCGACCGCCCCCGCCGCCTTGAGGTAGGCGGTGCCCAGCAGCGGGCCGGACGCTCCGCCGACCGTGGAGATGAGCGTGGTGGCGACGAGCTTCAGCACGGCGCCGGGCGTCGCCGGCTCCTGCCCGTCGAGCTTCGCGATCACGGCCCGGAAGCCGCGGTCCAGGTTCTCCCCGTGGTCGCCGTCACCGATGTCACGGTCGAGCTGCGAGAGCTCCGCGCGGTGCTCCCCCACCACCGCGGCGCTGCCCCGCACCCACGCGAGGGTCCAGTCCGTGCCGAGCGTCGTCATGCTCCTCCGATCACCGGCCCCAGCGGAGCGCCGCGGTCTCCACCGGAGCATCCCACAGCGCCTTCATCTCGTCGTCCAGCCTCAGCAGCGTGATGGAGCACCCCTGCATCTCCAGGCTCGTGACGTAGCTGCCGACGAGGCTCCGCGCGATGTGGATGTTGCGGTCGCCGAGCAGCTGGGCGGCCGCGTCGTACACGATGTACAGCTCGATCTGCGGCGTCCCGCCCATGCCGTTCACGAACAGCAGCACGTCGTCGCTCGACGTGAACGGGAGGTCCTCGAGGATCGGCTCGAGCAGGCGCCGCACGATCCCGTCGACGGGCTCCCACTCGATCCGCTCGCGGCCGGGCTCGCCGTGGATCCCGATGCCGATCTCGATCTCGTGGTCCGAGATGTCGAAGCTCGGTGTGCCGTTGTGGGGCACCACCGGCGGGGTGAGCGCGACGCCCATCGAGCGCGCGTTGTCGTTCACCCGCCTGGCGATCGCGGCGACCGCCTCGAGGTCGTCGCCGCGCTCTGCCGCCGCGCCGGCGATCTTCTCGACGAGCACGGTGCCCGCGACGCCGCGGCGTCCCGCGGTGTACAGCGAGTCCTTCACCGCGACGTCGTCGTTGACGACCACGGTCTCGACGCGGATGTCCTCCGCACCGGCGAGGTCCGCGGCCGTCTCGAAGTTCAGCACGTCGCCCGTGTAGTTCTTCACGATGTGCAGGACGCCGGCGCCGCCGTCCACCGCCTTGGTCGCCTCGAGGATGGGGTCGGGCGTCGGCGAGGTGAACACCGCGCCCGGCACGGCCGCGTCGAGCATGCCGTAGCCGACGAACCCGCCGTGCAGCGGCTCGTGCCCGGAGCCGCCACCCGAGACGAGGCCGACCTTGCCCTTCACGGGGGCGTCGGCCCGCACGATGACGGGCGGGTTGCCCTGCACGCGGACGAGCCCGGGATGGGCCGCGGCGAAGCCGTCCAGCGCATCGTGGACGACGCTCTGCGGATCGCGGATGAGCTTCTTCATCGAATGCCTCCAACATGCGGCGGGTGCCGCGTCGGGGTCAATCTAGGACCGCCGTCCGCGGTGCGGAACAGGTGCTGCGGACCTCCCAGGGTGAACGTTCCTGAGCCTTGTGGCGCCATGTACCGCTCGGAGTATGGTGACGCTCGGAAGCGGCGGGGCGCGGATGCCCCGCTGCCGGATGACTCGAGGAAGAGGTGCGCGTGACCGCGTCCGTAGGGGTTCAGTTCCTGTCAGAGATCGTCGGCACGGCGATGCTGCTGCTGCTCGGTGGGGGCGTGGTCGCGACGGCGATCCTCACGCGGAGCAAGGGTCTCGGGGGCGGCTGGCTGCTGATCAACTTCGGCTGGGGCCTCGCGGTGTTCGCGGGCGTCGTCGTCTCCTACGCCTCCGGCGGCTACCTGAACCCCGGTGTGGTCGTCGGCGCGCTCGCCGCCGGCACGTTCAAGGGCGGCTTCGGCGTCGCACTGCTCTACATCCTCGCGGAGCTGATCGGCGCGATCATCGGCGCGGTCCTCGTGTGGCTGTCGTTCAAGAAGCACTTCGACGAGGAGACCGACCCGGGCACGATCCTCGGCGTCTTCTCCACCGGTCCCGCCATCCGCTCGCTCGTCTGGAACCTGATCACCGAGATCGTCGCGACCTTCGTGCTCGTGTTCGTCGTCGTGGCGTTCGGCAAGGGCCACACCCCCGCGGGTCTCGGCGCCCTGCCCGTCGCGCTCCTGGTCGTCGGCATCGGCGCCTCGCTCGGCGGCCCGACCGGATACGCGATCAACCCGGCCCGTGACCTCGGCCCGCGCATCGCGCACGCGTTCCTGCCGATCCCGAACAAGGGCACGAGCGACTGGTCCTACGCGTGGGTGCCCGTCGTCGGCCCCCTCGTCGGCGGCCTCCTCGCCGGCCTCCTCTCGCACGCACTCCTGCCGGCCCTCGGCTGACCCGAGCACGCACGAACCACCACCCACCAGGAAACGAAGGAGTACCTGTGGCGGACTACGTCCTCGCCATCGACCAAGGCACCACGTCCACCCGCGCGATGATCTTCGACCACTCCGGCAAGGTCGTCTCGACCGGCCAGATGGAGCACCAGCAGATCTTCCCGCGGGCCGGCTGGGTCGAGCACGACCCGGAGGAGATCTGGCGCAACACCCGCGAGGTGATCGGCCAGGCGCTGTCCCGCGCCGACCTCACCCGCCACGACATCGCGGCCGTCGGCATCACCAACCAGCGCGAGACGACGGTGGTGTGGGAGAAGGCCACCGGCAAGCCGGTCTACAACGCGATCGTCTGGCAGGACACGCGCACCCAGGCCATCGTCGACCGGTTCGCGGCCGACGGCGGCGTCGAGCGGTTCAAGCAGAAGGTCGGCCT
>JBQCCU010000332.1:0-4044 GCA_051961935.1 Amnibacterium sp.
ACCAGCAACGAGCCGCTGAACGAGGCGCCCGTCGAGACGGCCGCCTCCACCACGGACCTCCGCAACGAGCCGCGCGAGCAGCGGCGCGGCGGCCGGGAGCGGAACCCCAACCGCGACCGCGGGTCGCGCGGCGGCGAGAGCCAGTTCCTCGAGCGCGTCGTGACGATCAACCGCGTCTCCAAGGTCGTGAAGGGCGGTCGGCGCTTCAGCTTCACCGCCCTCGTGATCGTCGGTGACGGCAACGGCACCGTCGGCGTCGGCTACGGCAAGGCGCGCGAGGTCCCGACCGCGATCAGCAAGGGCGTCGAGGAGGCGAAGAAGAACTTCTTCCGCGTCCCGCGCGTCGCCCAGACGATCCCGCACCCGGTGCAGGGTGAGGCCGCGGCCGGCGTCGTGCTGCTGCGTCCCGCCGCCGCCGGTACCGGCGTCATCGCGGGCGGTCCCGTCCGGGCCGTCCTCGAGTGCGCCGGCATCCACGACGTGCTGTCGAAGTCGCTCGGCTCCAGCAACACGATCAACATCGTCCACGCGACCGTGGAGGCCCTGAAGTCCCTCGAGGAGCCGCGGGCCGTCGCCGGCCGCCGCGGCCTCGACGTGGACCAGGTCGTCCCGGCCCGGCTGCTGCGCGCCCAGGCCGCGGCCGACGAGCAGAAGGTGAGCGCCTGATGGCGACCCTGAGGATCACGCAGATCAAGTCCAAGGTGAGCGAGAAGCAGAACCAGCGGGACACCCTCCGCAGCCTCGGCCTGCGCCGCATCGGCGCCAGCGTCGAGCGCGAGGACTCCCCGCAGACCCGCGGCTACGTCCGTGCGGTCGCTCACCTCGTGAAGGTTGAGGAGCTCGACTGATGGCAGACGTCTCGAAGCGCACCGCCCCCAAGGCGGACGCGAAGGCCGCGGAGACCACCGCGCCGGCCGAGAAGGCCCCCGCCCTGCTGAAGGTGCACCACCTGCGCCCCGCGGCGGGCGCGAAGAAGGACCGCACCCGCGTGGGCCGCGGTGAGGGCTCGAAGGGCAAGACCGCGGGCCGCGGCACCAAGGGCACGAAGGCCCGCTACGGCGTCCGCGCCGGCCTCGAGGGCGGCAACCTGAACTTCGTGATGCGCGCGCCGAAGCTGCGCGGCTTCAAGAACCCGTTCCGGGTGGAGTACCAGGTCGTGAACCTCGACAAGCTGGCGGTCCTGTACCCGCAGGGCGGCGACGTCACCGTCGCCGACCTCGTGGCGAAGGGCGCCGTCCGGAAGAACGAGAAGGTCAAGGTCCTCGGAACCGGCGAGATCGCGGTTAGTCTGAACGTCGCCGTGGACAAGGTCTCCGCGTCGGCCGAGCAGAAGATCGTGGCCGCGGGCGGCTCCATCGGCTGACCGTCCGCGTCTGCGGCAGGAGGGGCACCTTTACTCACGGGCCCACGGAACGAAAGCGTAGGAACCGTCAGTGCTGAGTGCCGTCGCGCGGATCTTCCGCACGCCAGACCTCCGGCGCAAGGTGTTGTTCACCTTGGGGCTCGTGGCCGTGTTCCGGCTCGGATCGTTCATCCCGGCGCCGTTCGTCGACTTCGCGAACGTCCGGGCGTGCATCTCGAGCCAGCAGACCGGTGCGTCAGGGCTCTACGAGCTCGTCAACCTGTTCAGCGGCGGTGCGCTGCTGCAGCTGTCGATCTTCGCGCTCGGCATCATGCCGTACATCACGTCGTCGATCATCGTGCAGCTGCTGCGGGTGGTCATCCCGCGCTTCGAGGTCCTCTACAAGGAGGGCCAGGAGGGGCAGGCGAAGCTCACCCAGTACACGCGGTACCTCACGATCGCGCTGGGCGTGCTGCAGTCCACGACGCTCATCACCGTCGCCCGCAGCGGCGCGCTCTTCGGCGGCTCCTCGAGCTCGACCGCCTGCCAGGACCTGATCTCGAACCAGGCGTGGTGGGCGGTCGTGCTCATGGTCATCACGATGACCGCGGGCACCGGCCTCATCATGTGGATGGGTGAGCTCATCACCGAGCGCGGGGTCGGCAACGGCATGTCGCTGCTGATCTTCACCTCGATCGCCGCGCGGTTCCCGCAGTCGATCATCGCCATCGGCCAGGCGCAGAGCCCCGAGATCGCGATCCTCGTCGTGCTGATCGGCGTGCTCGTGGTCGGTGCGGTCGTCTACGTGGAGCAGTCGCAGCGGCGCATCCCTGTCGAGTACGCGAAGCGCATGGTCGGGCGCCGCACCTACGGCGGGAACAACACCTACATCCCGATCAAGGTGAACATGGCGGGCGTCGTGCCGGTCATCTTCGCCTCGAGCCTGCTGTACCTGCCGGCGCTGATCGCCCAGTTCAACCAGCCGGCGAACGGCCAGGTGCCGCCCGCCTGGGTCACCTGGATCCAGAACTACCTGACGACCGGCGACCATCCGCTGTACATGCTGCTGTACTTCCTGCTCATCGTCGGGTTCACGTACTTCTACGTCGCGATCACCTTCAACCCGGAGGAGGTCGCCGACAACATGAAGAAGTACGGGGGCTTCATCCCGGGCATCCGAGCCGGTCGGCCGACCGCGGAGTACCTCGACTACGTGCTCACCCGCGTGACCCTGCCGGGCTCGATCTACCTCGGCCTGATCGCGCTCGTGCCGCTCGTCGCGTTCGTGCTCATCGGCGCGAACTCGAACTTCCCGTTCGGCGGCGCCTCGATCCTCATCATCGTCGGCGTCGGGCTCGAGACGGTGAAGCAGATCGACTCGCAGCTGCAGCAGCGGCACTACGAAGGCCTGCTCCGCTGATGCGGATGCTGATCATCGGACCGCCCGGAGCCGGCAAGGGCACCCAGGCGGAGCGCGTGGCGGAGGCGTACCGCATCCCGACGATCTCGACGGGCGACATCTTCCGCGCGAACGTGGCTCAGGAGACGCCGCTCGGGCTGCAGGTGAAGGAGTACCTCGACCGGGGCGCGTACGTGCCCGACGAGCTCACCAACGCGATGGTGCTCGACCGGCTGTCGCAGGACGACGTGGCGGGCGGCTTCCTCCTCGACGGGTTCCCGCGCACGCTCCCGCAGGTGCACACGCTCGACGCGTGCCTCGCCGAGCTCGACGGCGAGCTCGACGTCGTGGTGCAGATGGTCGTCGAGCCCGACGAGGTCGTGCGCCGGCTGCTCAAGCGCGCCGCGGACCAGGGGCGCAGCGACGACAGCGAGGACGTGATCCGGCACCGGCTCACCGTGTACCAGGAGCAGACGCATCCGCTCGTCGCGGTCTACGCGGAGCGGGGCATCCTCGTCTCGGTCGACGCGCAGGGCTCGATGGAGGACGTGACGCGGCGGATCTTCGACGCGCTCGACGGCGCCGTCATCCGGCGCGACGGCGACGGCTCCGCCGCCTGACGGGAAGGGTTTCGCGGTCCCGGCCGTTGTGGTCTAGGATTGTCCGTCGGCGTTCTTCGGCTGCGCGTCCCGTGATGCGCGGCCTCCGGCGAATCCACCCGAACGGGCGTCGATCCACCCCCGCATGATCAGCAGCACGCTGTTCGAAGCAGCGTGAGACGAAGTGAGGCCATGGCCAAGAAAGACGGTGTCATCGAGATCGAGGGCGCAGTGGTCGAAGCACTGCCCAACGCGATGTTCCGAGTGGAGCTGAGCAACGGGCACAAGGTGCTCGCCCACATCTCGGGCAAGATGCGGCAGCACTACATCCGCATCCTCCCTGAGGACCGCGTCATCGTCGAGCTCAGCCCGTACGACTTGACCCGCGGCCGGATCGTCTACCGCTACAAGTAGCCCGCTGGACGGACCCCGTCCAGCGACTGCTCGCGGAGCACAGCGAACGCTGCTGCGAAGTAACGGCCGGCCTGCGGGCCGGTACGAGGACAGCGAGAAGAGGAAACCATGAAGGTCAACCCGTCGGTCAAGCCGATCTGCGACAAGTGCAAGGTGATCCGTCGCCACGGTCGCGTGATGGTGATCTGCGAGAACGTCCGTCACAAGCAGCGCCAGGGCTGAGTCCCCTGAGCCACGACTTCAACTGAACATCGCGGCCCCTCCCGCTTCCGGGAGGGGCGCTCCACGGC
>JBQCCU010000333.1:0-11155 GCA_051961935.1 Amnibacterium sp.
TCGACGAAGTGGCCGATGCGCGCCTTCGCCATGACGGGGATGGAGACCGCCTCCACGATGCCGGCGATCAGGTCGGGGTCGCTCATCCGGGCGACGCCGCCCTGGGCGCGGATGTCGGCCGGCACGCGCTCGAGGGCCATCACCGCGACGGCGCCCGCGTCCTCGGCGATCTTCGCCTGGTCCGCCGTGACGACGTCCATGATCACGCCGCCCTTCAGCATCTCCGCGAGTCCGCGCTTGACCCGGCTGGTGCCGACCGTGCTGGTGGTGCTGTCCGTCATTCGAAGTCCCTGATCACGCTGCTGGTGGGCCGTGGCGGAGCCGCCGACGGCGATCATCGATTCTACGCGCCGCCCGGAACCCGGACGGGCGGCCCGTCATCGGCCGCAACGCGCGGACGGCCTCCTGCACGAACGACGGAGAATCCGGCCTCGGCGAGCGAAGGCATGCGGATCCGCGGCCCTGCGGCGCGAGAACTCCGTCGTTCGTGCGGCGGCGGGAGGGATCAGGCGGGCCAGGCCGCCCGCAGCGCCGCCCACGTCTGTCCGAGCAGCACCGGCAGCGCCTTCGTCTCCGCGATGATCGGGAAGAAGTTCGCATCCGACGCCCAGCGGGGCACGACGTGCTGGTGGAGGTGGTCGGCCACGCCCGCGCCGGCGATCCGGCCCTGGTTCAGGCCGATGTTGAAGCCGTCGCACCGCGAGTCGGCCCGGAGCACCCGCATCGCCGTCTGCGTGAGGGCCGCGATCTCCCGCACCTCGTCGTCGGACGCCTCGTCGTAGAGGGGCACGTGCCGGTACGGGCAGACGAGCAGGTGGCCCGAGTTGTAGGGGAACAGGTTGAGCAGCACGTAGGCGTGCTCCCCCCTGGCGACGATGAGGGCCTCCTCGTCGGGCAGGGACGGCGCCCGGCAGAACGGGCACGTCTCGTCCTCGGGCTCGTCGCCGACGTGGTTCGTCTGGATGTACGCCATCCGGTGCGGCACCCAGAGCCGCTGGTAGGCGTCCGGCACCCCGGCCGCGCCCTCGATCCGCGGCACGCCGTCGAACTCGTGCGCGCCGTACGGGCCGGCGTCGGTCACACCGCCCCCGCGGCTGGGGCCCCCGCGGCCGGTACCGACGCGTCGCGAAGCGACGTGGCGGCCGTGTCCGTGGGGACTGCTCCCGCCCCGCCGGCGGGCTCCAGGTCGGCCTCCGTCGACACCTGCGCATGGGAGCGGATCGCCCCGGTGATCAGCTCGATCGCCTCGTCGACCGGCACGCCGTTGCGCGTCGTGCCGTCGCGGAAGCGGAAGCTGATCGCGCCCGCCTCGCGGTCCTTCTCCCCCGCGATCAGCAGGAACGGCACGTGCTCGAGCGTGTGGGTGCGGATCTTCTTCTGCATCCGGTCGTCGGAGGCGTCGAGCTCGACCCGCACGCCGGCCCCTCGGAGCCGCTCGAGCACGCCCTCGAGGTAGGGCAGGTACTCGTCGGCGACGGGGATGCCCACCGCCTGCACCGGCGAGAGCCACACCGGGAACGCGCCCGCGTAGTGCTCGAGCAGGATCGCGAAGAACCGCTCGATGGAGCCGAACAGGGCGCGGTGGATCATGATCGGCCGCTTCCGCTGGCCGTCCCGGTCCGTGTACTCGAGGTCGAACCGCTCCGGCAGGTTCGGATCCACCTGCACGGTCGAGAGCTGCCAGGTGCGGCCGATCGCGTCCCGGGTCTTCAGGTCGATCTTCGGGCCGTAGAACGCGGCCTCACCCGGCATCTCGGTCAGCTTCAGCCCGCTCGCGGCCGCGACGTTGCGCAGCGCGTTCGTCGAGTACTCCCAGAACTCGTCGGACCCGATCCACTTCGACTTCTCGTCGTCGCGCATCGACAGCTCGAGCTCGAAGTCGTCGAGGCCGAAGTCGCGGAGCATCGAGATCACGAACTCGAGGACCTTGGTGGCCTCCTCCTCGAGCTGCTCGGGGGTGACGAACAGGTGCGAGTCGTCCTGGGTGAAGCCGCGCACCCGGGTGAGCCCGTGCAGGGCGCCGGAGAGCTCGTTGCGGTAGACGGTGCCGTTCTCCGCGAGGCGCATCGGCAGGTCCCGGTAGCTGTGCCCGCGCGCCTTGTAGATGAGGATGTGCATCGGGCAGTTCATCGGCTTGAGGTAGTAGTCGGTGCCCTCCTTGACCACCTCGCCGACCGCGTCGACCTCCTCGTCCATCCGGATGGGCGGGAACATCCCCTCCCGGTAGGTGACGAGGTGGTTCGACTGGAGGAAGAGGTCCTCCTTCGCGATGTGCGGCGTGTACACGTAGGTGTAGCCGGCGTCGACGTGGCGGCGCCGCGCGTGCTGCTCCATCTCCTGGCGGATGATCCCGCCCTTCGGATGGAAGACCGCGAGCCCCGAGCCGATCTCATCGGGGAAGCTGAAGAGGTCGAGCTCCACCCCGAGCTTGCGGTGGTCGCGCTTCGCGGCCTCCTCGAGCCGGTGCTGGTACTCGCGCAGCTCGTCCTTGGTGGGCCAGGCGGTGCCGTAGATGCGCTGGAGCTGCTTGTTCGGCTCGGAGCCGCGCCAGTTGGCGGCGGCGACGCGGCTGAGCGCCCAGCCGTTGCGGATGAGGCGCGTGTTCGGCAGGTGCGGGCCGCGGCAGAGGTCCTGCCACACGGTCTCGCCGGTGGCGGGGTCGACGTTCGCGTAGACGGTGAGCTCGCCCGCGCCGACCTCCACGGACTCGTCCGAGCCGGAGGCGGTGCCGCCCTTGAGGCCGATGAGCTCGAGCTTGTACGGCTCGTCTGCGAAGAGCGCCCGCGCCTCCTCCTCGGTGACGGGGCGGCGGACGAACCGCTGGCCGGCGCGCTGGATCCGCTCCATCTCCTTCGAGAGGCGCTTCAGGTCCTCGGGGGTGAAGGGCTCCTCGACGTCGAAGTCGTAGTAGAACCCGTCGGTGATGGGCGGCCCGATCCCGAGCCGCGCCTCCGGGTTGATCGTCTGCACGGCCTGCGCGAGGACGTGGGCGGTGGAGTGCCGCAGGATCGAGAGGCCGTCGGGCGAGCCGATCGGAACGGGCTCGACGGCGGCGTCCGCGGGCAGCGGGCGATCGAGGTCCCAGAGGGCGCCGTCGACGCGCACGGCGATGACCTCGCGGTCCTCGCCGAAGCGCGTGCGACCCGTCGTGACCGCCGGTCCCTCGGTCGAAGCGTCCACGGCCGGGGTCGAGTCGGTCACAGTCGGGTTCCCTCCCAGTGAAGTCCCTGATCAGCCTAACGGGGCCGGGGACGCCCCCTCGCCGACGTCCCGCCGGGCCGCGAGCGCGGGCAGGTCGATCTCCGCGATGAGCCGCAGCCGCTCCTCGAGCACCGTGCGGTCCTCGGCCGGCGGCGCGGGCTGCCGCGCGAGCATCGCCGTGATGGCGGAGCGGATCTCGCGGTACGCGTCGTCCCGCGCCGCGGCGAGCAGGTCCCGCACCCGCGCGTCGTCGTTCTCCCAGCGGAGCAGCCGGCGGGCGACCGCCGTGTAGACGAGCCGCCGGTGCTCGAGGTTGGCGGCGTCGCGGCGGCGGTAGTCGTGCTCGTGCCGCGCCAGCCCGCGGGACCTCGCGGCCGCGTCCCGCTCGGCCACCATCCGGCGCGCGGACTGCTCGGCCTCGACCCTGAGGCGGCCGAGTGCGAGGCGCGCCTCGTCGGTCCACGCCTCCACGTCCACGCGCCCGGGTCCGGACATCGTGTCCACGACGATCCGGTTCTTCAGCCGCATCCGGGTGGCGTACTCGGCGAGCAGCAGGCCCTCCTCCGCCTCGGCGTCCACGCCGTCCCGCTCGGACCCGGGCGCGGGCCCCTCCTCGTAGAGGGGCGCGATCGACTCCCGTGGCATCCCATCCCCCTGCCCGGATGCTCCCCCGGGCGGCTCCGAGATCACTGCGCGCCCGCCGCACGCCGGTCGAACGGGATGCGGGCCACGCCGAAGGGCGTCTTCCGGCTCTCGAGGTGGTCGGCCATGAGGTACACGGCGAGCCAGCGGCCGTACCGCACCGCCCGGCCGAGGAGGGCGTCGTCCCCGCCGTACCGCGCGACGACCGCCTCGAGGAACGGGCGGCCGTAGTCGATGAGCTCCGCGAAGTCGATGGCCGGGTCGCCGGTGGCGAGGTCGCTGAAGTCGAGCAGCCCGATGCGGCGGCGGCGTCCGTCCCAGAGCAGGTGGTCCTCGTAGACGTCCCCGTGCACGAGCACGGGCTCGGGGGATGCGGCGACCAGCCCGGGCACGTCGGCGAGGATCTCCTCCACCCGGCGCATCTCGTCGCGGGAGAGCAGCGCGGGCAGGCCGGTCCGGGCCAGCTCCGCGACGTGCGCGTCCTCCTCCTCGACGGACCAGGTGGGCGTGCCGGCCGGCAGCACGGACGGCTCGATGCGGTGCAGCGCGACCAGGAGGTCCGCGAGGTCGTGGGCGATGGCCTCCCGGTCGCCCGCCGCGAGCGCGTGGAAGCGCTCGGGGGTGAGCCGCTCCCCCGGCACCATGTCGTGCAGAGATAAGCGGCCGTCCGCGGCGACGGCGCGGACGCGCGGCAACGCGACCCGGGTGGCATCCGCGAGCCGCTCGATCACCGCCTGCTCGGCCGGGAACATCCGCCGGTAGTGGTCGTCGTTCGGGAAGCGCACGACCAGGCGGTCGTCCAGGAGGAGCACCTCGTGGTCCCAGCCCTCGTCCACGTACCGCACGGCCGTCCAGCGGAGCCCTGGCATGGCGGCGCCCAGCTCGCGGAGCGCGGCGGCCTCGCCGAGCGGCGGATCCTTCGGCCCGTCCCCCACGCGCCGTAAGCGTAGCGATCCCGTCTCCGGCAGGATCAGGGGCGTGCTCGTCACCACGATCGGCTATCTCGCCTCGGCGGCCGTGGTGCTCGTCGCCATCTCGTTCCTGCAGCGCGAGCGCGTGCGCTCGCGGGAGGAGCGGCGGCCGCAGAACGGGCGACTGCGCGCGCTGTGGATCGCGGTGATGGTCGTCGGCCTGATCGCGCTGCTCTACTTCACGATCACGCGCTGAGCGCCACCCCCGGAGGTCTCGGCGTCGGGACGCGGGCGGCCGTAGGGATGCCGGGGCTTCCGAGGGGTACCTGCGCGGACACGCGACCGCTTGCCGCAGCCGGCTGGTGCACGCGGCTAGCGTCCGGGCACGCCAGCGGATGGCCCTGGCGCGAACGGAAGGCATTCAATGAAGAGAGTCCTCGGAATCGGCGGCGTCGCGGCGGTCGGAGCGGTGCTGCTGCTCACCTCCCCGGCGAACGCGCAGGTCCTGAACCCCACCGGAGCGGTCTCGACCGCCGCGAGCGCGACGCTCTACGTCCCCCACAGCTTCGACCCGGCCCTGTCGGACACGCGCGCCACGGGCCACTACGAGGTGCAGGGCTCTGCGCTCCACGTCTGGACCGAAGGCACGACCGGTACCGACAAGGTGGCCGAGTACGTCGACACCGACACGCCGCTCGCGAGCATCGGCGAGCCGAGCCTCAGCTACACGGACGGCCTCCCGGATGCGCCGGATCCGAAGACGCCGGGTTACCAGCTCGTCGTGGACTTCGACGGCGACGGCCACCCGGACGGCATCCTTGTCGGCGAGACCATCTACGGGAACGACTGGTGGGCGTCCAACGGCTCCGCCGACTTCGTCAAGGCCGGCGCCCCGAGCCATACGGGCGGCTTCGGCTCCACGAACCACGGAACCCTCGACCAGTGGCGTGCGGCGTTCCCGAACGCCGTCGTGGATGCGTTCGGCTTCTCGCTCGGCTCCGGCGTCCACGGCGACGGCCTGATCGACTCGATCACCTTCGCCGGCACGCAGTACACGTTCGCGGCGGACGTCGTCCTCACGACGAAGGACCAGTGCAAGGGCGGCGGCTGGGCCACCAGCACCGATCCGGTCTACCGGAACCAGGGCGCGTGCGTGAGCCACTTCGCCTCCGGCAAGTAGCCGACCTCGCCGCGAGGGGCCGTCCCGGTTCGGGGCGGCCCTTCGTCGTCCGCGCCGCGCGGCTGTCCTGCACGCTCACGCGCTGAGTCCCCTGCCTCGGCCGCTCCCAGCCAGGGTCGCGACGAGCCGGACGAGCTGCACGACGAAGCCGATGCTCGCGCCGACGCTGACGACGACGAGCACGAGCCGCGCGATCGGCTCGCCCGGTGGGAAGACGCCGAAGTCGAACGGGAAGACCCGGTTCAGAGCCGAGGCGACCGCGATCGTGATCGCCACGGACACGAGGTCGAAGACGACGGACAGCGGGCGCCGGTCGACCACCACGAGCACGAGGTTCCCGATCGCGCCGAACACGAGCGACACGTTCACCAGCGCGAGGACCGATGCGAAGTCGCGGGTGAGGACGGGAACGGCCCACCACCCCGGCCACACGTTCACCAGGACGAGGAGGACGAGACCCCCCGCGAGGCCGAACGCGCAGCCGACCTGCCGGCCGATCCGGTCCCGGTCCCACGCCGCCGACATCGCGCGACCCTCAGCGACCGGGGCCGCGACCCGGGGCGCGCTCCGTCGACAGCGCGGCCGCGATCTCGGCCGCCCAGCCGTCGATCGCGTCCCAGTCGCGGAAGTCCCCGCTCGGCAGCGCCCTCGCGCTCGCCGGAGCGGCCCGCATAATCCGCTCGGCGAGCCCGACCGGTCGCGCGGCCGGATCCCAGGCGCCGAAGAACACCCGCTCGTCACGCGGATGCAGCAGCTCGAGGAGGTCGTCGAACTCCTTGGGGCGGCTGGTCTCCAGCACGTCCCGACCCTCCGTGTCGACCCGTTCCGTGCCGAGCGGACCGCTGCTGAAGAGCCAGACGGGCCGCTCCGCGAGCTCGGCGCGGTGCCTGCGGGCGAAGGCGGTCGCGTCCTTCAGCCAATGGAACAGGTACGCAGCACCGCCGAGCACGACCGCGTCCGCCGAACCGAGATCGCGCAGGTCCTGCACCGGGCTGCAGGTCACCTCGAGTCCGGCGGTGCGCAGGTCCCCGGCGATCCGTTCGGCGATGCCGGCGGTCGCGCCGTGGCGCGTGGCATACGCGACGAGCACCTGCATGGGTTCCTCCGATCGGCGGTGGCGCACCGCCCATCCCACGCGGGCCCCTCCGCCGGGCGCAGGGTCGTTGGTCCCCCACCGCGACGGCGAGGACCTTCGCCACTCGCTCCGTGCCGGGCCGGTCCGCAGCCTGATGGGCGGGAGGAGGACCGCGATGACCGCGAGGCGCGTGCCGCGGGCACCATCGCCGCGGGGCCCCGTGGACCGCGTCAGCGCCGAGGACCTGATGTCGCTCGCGGCCGACCGCGGCTCCACGCCGATGCAGGTCGGCGCCGTCCTCCGCTTCCCGCCGGGCGGCCGCACGGAGGACCTCCCGGCCCTGCTGCGCGACCGCGTCACGCGGGTGCCGCGGCTCCGGCAGCGGCTGGTGCCGGTGCCGTTCGGCGCGGGACGACCGATCTGGATCGATGACCCGGGCTTCGCCCTCGCCCGCCACCTCGAGGTCGTGCGCGTCCCGAACCTCGACGAGACGCTGATGGCGCTCGCGGCGGCGCTCCTCGTCCGCCCCCTGCCGCGGGACCGCCCGCTGTGGGCCGCACGGCTGGTCCGTGACGACCACGACCGGTCCGCCCTCGTGCTCGTGCTCCACCACGTGCTCGCCGACGGATCGGCGGCGCTCGCCCTCCTCGCCGCCCTCGCGGACGGCGCGGACGCGGTGCCCGATCCGGCGTTCCCCCGGGCGCGGCCTCCGCTGCGCCGCCTGGTGTCGGACGCGGCCGCCGGGCGGCTGCGCTCCCTGCGCGAGGTGCCGGCGAGGCTGGGGCGCCTCGGCCGCGCGGTGACCCTGCTCGGCCCGGCGGTGGGCCGCGGCGCCGAACCGACGTCGCTCACCCGTCCGACCGGGCTCCGGCGACGGCTGCTGCCCGTCACGGTGGAGCTCGGCGGCGTCGTCGGCGTCGCGCACGGCAGCGGCGCGACGGTGAACGACGTGGTGCTCACCGCGATCGCCGGCGCGGTCGGGGAGCTGCTCTCGTCCCGCGGCGAGCACCTGCGGGAGCTGGTCGTGTCGATCCCGTTCGCGGTGCCGGCGCACGGCGCGATGGGCAACCACAGCGCGGTGCTGCCCGTACGCCTTCCGACCGGGCTCGGCCCGCTCGAGCGGCTCCACGCGGTCACGCGGGCGACCGCGGCGGCGAAGCGGGCCGAGCGGGGCACCTCGAACGCGATCCTCGGGCCGGCCTTCCGCCTGCTCGCGCGCGCCGGCCTGTTCCACCGGTACATCGACCGGCAGCGGACGATCCACACGGTCGTCACGAACCTGCGCGGGCCGGCCGAGCCGCTCGCGATCAGCGGTCATCCGATCGCGGCGATCGTGCCGATGAGCGCGACGACCGGCAACCTCACCGTGTCGTTCGCGATCCTCTCCTACGCGGGAGCGCTCACGGTGACGATCGTCGCGGATGCGGACCTCGTGCCGGACGCGGACCTGCTGGCGCGACTGCTCGGGCGGCAGTTGGACGCGGTGCTGCGGGAAGCGGTCCCCCGCGGCTCCTGGGCCGGGAACGACAAGACCCCCGGCTCAGCCAGGGGTTTCTGCTCGTGGGCGATACTGGGTTCGAACCAGTGACCTCTTCCGTGTCAGGGAAGCGCGCTACCGCTGCGCCAATCGCCCGAGTCCATCCGGCGAGCCGGCGGATCGAGGTGGGGACGGGATTCGAACCCGCGTACACGGCTTTGCAGGCCGTTGCCTCGCCTCTCGGCCACCCCACCGTTGTGGAGAACCGTGTGGCCAGGAGCGGTCCAGCTGGTCCCACCGAGCGGATGACGAGATTCGAACTCGCGACCCTCACCTTGGCAAGGTGATGCGCTACCACTGCGCCACATCCGCGTCGCCCCTCTCGGGGCATCCAGAACTGTAGCCGATCCGGCGAGGGGTGTCGAACGCGCGCGGCGGCACGGCGTGGCATCCGGGGCTATGGCATCATGGTCGGCGCACGGGCGATTGGCGCAGTTGGTAGCGCGCTTCGTTCACACCGAAGAGGTCGTCAGTTCGAGTCTGGCATCGCCCACCGTCGCTTTCCCTAGCCCTCCGTGCCTGGCCCTTGGGGCCGCGCGATCCGCGCGCCCTCAGCCGGCGCTGTCGAGGCCGGCCAGCGCCGCCACCGGTCCCTCGCCAGGCGGGACGACCGTGTACAGCAGCAGCAGGGGCGTGCGCAGACCGGTCGCATCCGCCCCGCAGGCCGCGGCGAACTGGTCGTCGATCGGCACCGCGACGATGCAGATGCGGCCGGTGACGTCCCGCGCCACGTAGAGGTCCGACAGCACGCTCGTGTCGATCACGCGGAAGGTCGACACCTGCAGCCGATGCCCCACCGGGCTGCGCGGCAGGTCCTCCGGCTGCTGCGGCCGGGCGAGCTCCGCGAGCACGTTCGGCGTCGGCGCGTGCGTGCGGGCCGCGGCCGGGCTCGGCGCCGCGGAGGAGGCCGCGGGTCGCGGATGCGGCGCGAGGCCCGCGCCGACCCCCGAAACGAACGCGAGCACCGCCGCTGCCGCGACGACCGCCCAGGGCCAGCGGGCGCCGCTCACGAGACCGCTCCCGCCCGCAGGGTGCCGTCGTGCCACCACGTCGCCGTCACCTCGGTGCGGGTGTCCGCCGGGTCGTCGGTGGCCGGATCCTTCGTGACGCTGATGTCGATGGAGGCGGGCGTGCGCCGGAAGTCGACGTCGCGGGCGCAGGAGGCGGTGATGTGGGCGTCGATCGTGATCGCCACGAGGCACACCTGCCCCTCGGTCGTCCGGGCGCCGTAGAGCACCACGCCGGTGCCCTCGAGCACCGCGAGGCGCCGGAACGTCTCGGCGACGAGGTCGCCGTCCGGCGTCGCGATCGGCACGTCGGAGCGCTGCTGGTCGCGCGCGAAGACGGCGTCCGCGCCGCCGGGCGACGCGGCGAGCTCGACCGAGGTCGGGGTCTGCGCCGCCGCCACGGACGGGAGCGGTTCGACCCGCTGGCCGATCGCCGGGGCGAGCGCCGAGCCGCCGAGGAACGCGGCGACGGCGACGGGGACCGCGAGCAGCAGGACCGGCCACGCCCGCCGCCGTGTCGCGGCGGCCTCCGCGCGCCGCATCGGACGCTCCCGGAGTGCGGCGTCGGCGTGCTCGACCGCGGTCCGCACCGCCGACCGCTCGTCGTCCCGCTCGGCGAGCAGCGACGCGACCAGCGCGGCCTCCGCCGGGTCGCCGCCCGGGCGGTAGAGCGCGGCGCGGCGGCCGTCGAGGCCCGCGTACGGCGACGGGGCGCCCTCCCCCGCGTCCGCGTCGTCGCACTCGAACCAGCGCAGCGCGTCGAGCACGGGATGCCGGCCGCGGTAGTGCTGCTCGACCGCGCGGCGGAACGCGGGATCGGCGACCGCCCGGCGGTAGGGGCTCATCCCGGCTGACCGATGACGTGGGTGCGGTAGCGGATGCGGCCGTCGGGACCCCACACCGACACGAAGAACCGCGGCAGGTACCCCTCGTCGACGAAGGGCTCGCCCGCGGACCAGCCGGACAGCGACCACTGCAGGGTGATGCCGTGACGGGCGAACACGGCGGGCGGAACGCAGGCCGCGTCGTACTGGCGGCCCTGCTTCACGGCCGAGACGAGGCAGACGTCGCCGGCGGCGTCCCGCGCGGCCGAGAGGACGCTCGGCACGTTCGGCATCACCGCGAGGCGGCGGACGCTGGCCGGGACGAAGTCGCCGCCGCGCGGGGCGTCCCGGCGGTCGGCGGCCGTCTGCGGCCGCGAGAACACGTCGACACCCGCCGTGGTCAGCACCGACAGTGCCGCGACCGACGGGGCGGGGCGCGGCGCGGTGGCCGACCGGGCGGCGAGGCCGCCGAGGAGGCCGGCGACGGTCGCGAGGAGCAGCAGCGCGAGCACGGCGACCGCGCGGCTGCCCGTCCGGATGCGGCCCGCAGGCCGCAGGGCGACCCCGGTCATGGCGACGCCGGGCCGGCGGTCAGCCGGCCGTCCCGCCACACCGCCGTGTAGCCGATCGTCGTGCTCACCGGATAGCCGGGCCCCGCCGACCACGTGAGCACGGCACCGGTCGCGGCGAACGTGTCCGGGTCCGTGCAGATGGTGCGGAAGTAGACGTCCGCGGCCACGAGGCAGACGTCGCCGAAGCGGTCGCGGGCCGCCCAGAA